>JALHLM010000004.1:10845-33424 GCA_022844585.1 Pirellulales bacterium
GCGGCACCGGTTACGTGATCGAGTACACCGGCGAGGCCATTCGTTCGCTCGGCATGGAAGAGCGGATGACCGTCTGCAACATGACGATCGAAGCTGGCGCGCGGGCTGGCATGATCGCCCCGGACGAAAAGACTTTCGCCTACGTCCAAGGTCGAGAATTCGCCCCACGCGATCTCGACGCCGCGGTGGAACGCTGGAGGCAATTGCCCAGCGATCCCGGCGCGACGTACGACCGCGTCGAAATCTTCCACACCCGCGACATCGAACCGCAAATCACCTGGGGCACCAACCCCGGGCAAGTCGCGCCGATCGGCGCCCGCATTCCGGACCCGCAACAGTTGCAAGACGACAACGAGCGCAAAGCGGCCGCCAGCGCCATCGACTACATGGGCCTCAAGCCCGGCACGCCGCTCAAAGAATTGCAACTCGACCGCGTGTTCCTCGGCTCCTGCACCAACGGCCGCATTGAAGACCTCCGCGCCGCGGCGAACGTGGTGAAGGGCTATCGCGTCTCGGACCACGTCCATGCGATGGTCGTCCCCGGCAGCGGCCAGGTCAAAGAACAGGCCGAGCAAGAAGGCCTCGACCGCGTCTTCAAGGAAGCCGGCTTCGAATGGCGCGAGGCCGGCTGCAGCATGTGCCTCGGCATGAACCCCGACATCCTCACCCCCGGCCAACGCTGCGCCTCGACCAGCAACCGCAACTTCGAAGGCCGCCAAGGCAAAGGCGGTCGCACGCATTTAGTATCTCCAGCCATGGCGGCCGCAGCGGCGATCAAGGGGCATTTTGTGGATGTCCGGGAGTGGGAGTATAAATAGAGGTGGGCACAACCTGATCAATGGAATGGGCGTGAAGGAGGTCGCGCTTGCCGAAAATCTACCGAAGTATGCTAGCCGACGACGGAATGCCGAAAACCGGCGCGTCAGGAAAGTTGCTTGGCGTGCGCGTTCCGCCTGTACCAGGCAAAGCAAGAGCTGACGTAAACCCTGATGAACATGAAATAGTCCATCCCAAGGCTGGCGGAATGTCGGTTCAACGGAATTGGCGTGATTTGCCGACGCACCTGATCCCAAGACGGTTGAACTCCATTGTAACCGACGCTGCTGGCCGAAATGACTTGCACTGTTGGGTTCTAGGAGAGGGCGAATTCATAGACGGGGCTATTTCAGATTCCCTGAGTATGCGAGTCGACAACCAATCCGAAGGGCACGGTCTCGTGGAGCCGATCCAGCCAATGCGGATCGACCGTTTTCAAAATGAGTTAGCGGCGACCCGGCCTCACTGGCGAATCGACGAGGAATAAGCTGTGACAAGCGGACGATTTCGATCAAACCCTAGCTACGTGACATACGTCGAGCTATTGCATCGGCTCCACGCCTTGATTCAAGCAGGCAAGGGCGACGACGCAGAGGCGGACGAGGTACGCGACCAGATGGACGCGCCTTGGTATGGAATGGATAGTGAAGAAATTTCGCGAGTTCGTGGGATTTCGGCGGACCTGTACACGCTCGGCCCGGATTCACCAATCAAGCACTCCGATCGCGAACGATACATCACCGACGCCATGTCCGCGAAACTCGCGCCGTTGGTACTCTCACGCTCATGGGACCGCGTACTCGACGAACTGCGACAGTCCCCTGGCGAGATCTCCTGGGATTTGGCCGCCCAATACCGCGCCGAGGCCTACGCGAAACTCGGCGAAGGAGAGATCGCCAAGAAATTCCTCGCCGAGGCCTGGCGATTGAACCCTCAGTTACCGGATCTCCAGTTTGTCGACGCCGGCATCCGCGGCATTTTGCTCTAATCACGCACCATTCCACAAGAACGATCCATGAACCCCTTCACAACCCATCACGGCCTCGTCCTCACCATGGACCGGCCGAATGTTGATACCGATCAGATCATTCCCAAGCAATTCCTCAAGCGGATTGAGCGGACCGGTTTCGGAAAATACCTGTTCTTCGATTGGCGGTTCCGCGAGGACGGGTCTGACAATCCGGAGTTCGAGTTGAATCTGCCGCAGTTCAAGGGCGCCAGCGTGCTCGTCGCGCGGCGCAACTTCGGTTGCGGGTCGAGCCGCGAGCATGCCCCCTGGGCGCTGGAGGACTTCGGCTTCCGCGTGCTGATCGCGCCCAGTTTCGCCGACATCTTCTACAACAACTGCTTCAAGAACGGCATGCTCCCCATCCGGCTCAGCGAAGCCCAGGTACAAGACCTGTTCGACCGCGTCGCCCAACACCCCGGCTACAAGCTGAACGTCGACCTGCACACCTGCACGATCACCGACGAGCACGGCCTGACAATCCCCTTCGAAGTCGACTCGTTCCGCCGCGAATGCCTGCTCGGCGGCCTGGACGACATCGGCCTGACGTTGCGCCACGCCGATAAAATCGCCGAGTATGAACTGGCGCATGGAATTGGGGCGTGAACACGCGAGGGAACCGCCATGGGACTCGACATGTACGAGGTAATGCTCGTCATTGAAGAGGAGTTCAAGCTCGGCCTCACCGACGCGGAAATGTCGCGTTGTGACACGGTCGGCGACATCTACCAACTGCTGCTCTCGAAGAACGGCAATGAAGTGCCTCCGGCCGTCTGCCTGTCACGTGTCGCGTTTTATCGCCTGCGCGGACCGCTGCAGGACGTCTCTGGATGGGGCCGCGCACAAATCCGCCCCAGTACGCAATTGGCGGAAATGTTTCCGCGCGAACAACTGCACTCATGCTGGCAGCGACTTGCCGGCGCCGTCGGCGTTCATCTTCCCGCGTTGCAAAAGAACAGCCGTTTAGACGAGTTTGCCGGGCTGGCGGCGTTCGCGATGTTGATTTGCCTGCTGTTCGGCTTCATGGTGTCTCTGTTCGCGATTCCTCTTGCGATGTTGATCTTTGCGTTGATCCCGGCATGCGCATTGATTTCGTTCGGTTGTATTCTCCGGCAGCACTTTGTCGTCGTCGGAGACCAACTCCCTTTGGGAGTTGCCACGGTCGGCGATCTCGCCCACGCGATCAAATGGCAATACTATGCCAACACGGGCCAAACCGAGCGGCCGCGTTCCGTCACCGCGGAAGAAACGTGGAACAAGCTGATCCGCGTGCTGTGCAGTGAATTGTGGGTGACGCCCCACGAATTGAAGCCTTGATACGAACATCGTTGATCTGGTGGAAGGATGATCGCCTAACGCAATCACTCCAGCCTCCTCCCTCCAGCCTGCTACGTATGCCGCAGCGCCTCAATCGGGTTCATCCGAGCCGCGCGCATCGCCGGGTAGAGCCCGAACACCACGCCGACCACGACGGAGATGCAGAACGCCAGCGGGATCGACATCGGCACGATCCGCGGAGACATGGTACGAATCACCCCGGGCACGTCCGCCATCATCTCCGGCACCACGGCTTCCAGCGCATTGCGGCCCAACTCGATGATCGGCGCGCAGATTAACCCGCCGGCGATGCCGGTCAGGCCGCCGAGCACGGAGAGGACGATCGTTTCCGCCAGGAATTGCCGCGTAATGTCGGCGCGGCGGGCGCCGAGTGCGCGGCGGATGCCGATCTCGCGGGTGCGTTCTGTCACGGTCGCCAGCATGATGTTCATGATGCCGATGCCGCCGACGATCAACGAAATCGCCGCGATCATCCCCAGGAACAGGATGAACATCATTCGCGTATTCTTGGCCTGTTCCAGCAACTCCAGCGGCACTGTGATGCTGTAATCTTCCAACTTGTGCTTCTCGCGGAGCGTGTTCTTCACGATCTCCGACGTGTCCATCACGTTGTCGACGTGATTCACGCGCAGCGTGACCTGGCTCAGCTCGACGATCTCGCCATTAAACGTCCCGGTGCCGAACGTCAGTACGCGGTCGCCGATCCGGAACCACAGCGTGGTGATCGGGATGTACACGTCCTTGGAAAAATCCTGCGCGGCGAACGATCCGCCCACGCCCGCGGACGCCGCCCGGGGCTTCAGCACGCCGATCACGACGTACGGATCGCGCTCGACCTTGATGGACCGGCCCAGCGGATCCTCGAAGGGAAACAATCGCTCAGCGGTCGCGGCGGCCAGCACGCAGTAGTTCTTCCGCGAGGCGATATCGGAGGACGAAATAAACCGTCCGCGGTCGATCACCAACTGCGTCACTTCGGCGTATTCCGGCGTGCAGCCGACGAGCCGCCCGTCGAGAAATCGCGCCCCGTAGCGAAACTGCCGCGTGATCTCGCGAATCGGCAGCGCGCGGGTCACCGTGGGGATCGTCTCAACCATGGTTTCGTAATCGAGCCGCGTGACGCCGTACGGCACGAGGCCGCGTGCTCCTTCGGTAGCTTCGCTCGGCGGCTTGATCGAGCGGATGATGATATTCTCCGCCCCCAGCCCGGCGATCTGCTCCTGGGCTTTAACGCTGATCCCTTCACCAATGGCCAGCAGCCAGATCACGCTCGCCACGCCAATGAAGATGCCCAGCACCGTCAACAGAGAACGCAACGGATGCAAGAGCAAGCTCTTGATGCCGAGGATCCAGGTGGTGGCGAAACCAGACAGCATGGCAATCAAGTTACCGGTGATGTGACGTCGACAGTCTCCTTTCGCTCTGCGAAAGGTCCTCTACGCGCCTGTAAACGAGCGGCGCCTATCCGGCGAGAGCCCGAGCCGCCACACGGATGCGCTTGCTGTCGTCCAGCAATTCGTCGGATTGCAAATATCCGTCTCGGAGCCGGACGATCCGCTTGGCGTGATGCGAGACGTCGTCTTCGTGCGTGACGATGATGATCGTCTTGCCAGCGTCGTTCAGGCGCTCCAGCAGCGACAGGATTTCGGTCGTCGTCACAGAATCGAGATTGCCGGTCGGTTCGTCGGCCAGCATGAAGAACGGGTCGTTCGCCAGGCTCCGCGCGATGGCCGCACGTTGCTGTTGACCGCCGGAGAGTTGCATCGGCCGATGGAGCAAACGATCTCCAAGTCCGACCAGCACGGCCAGTTCCCGGCAACGCGCCCGATCCGCGGCGCTCACGCGACCACGATAGTGCAACGGCACCTCGATGTTTTCCAGCACCGTGAGCTGTGGAATCAGGTTGTACGACTGAAACACGAAGCCGATGTGGTTCGCACGGGCTTCGGAAAGTTGATCATCGTCCATCGTGGCGACGTCGGAGTCCCCTAGCCAATAACTGCCGCCGGTGGGGCGATCCAGGCAGCCCAGCAGATTCAGCAACGTCGACTTTCCGGAACCGGACGGGCCCATGATCGCGACGTAATCCCCTTCGGGCACGTCGAGCGACACCCCGCGCAGGGCATGCACCACTTCGCCGCTCAGCACATAGTCTTTTTGCAGGTTCTCGATCCGCGCCGCCAGCTTCATTCCCCGCCTCCGCCGCCGAGCGTTTCGCCCGTCTTGTTATCCTTTTCCGTTGTCGTTTCGTTGTCCGGCTTCTTGGCGATTCGCTCTTCCGCGGACCGCAATTGATTCCGACGCGCCGTTGCGGTCGTCCCCGTCGCGGCGGGCAACTCAACCTCCGCCAGGAACAACCGGGGGTTCATCAGCACGTGTTCCCCTTCGGCGAGGCCGTCCGCGATCACCAGCACTTTGTCATTCGTCGAGCCGAGAAGAATCTCCCGCGCTTCGAGGCGATCCTGCCCCTTCATCAGGCAGTAATGCCGTCCGCCCTGCTCCACCACGGCTTGCACCGGAATCTGCAATGCGTCGGGCAGTTCTTCGACTAGAATGCTCACGTCGGCGTTCATGCCGGGGCGCATCCCAGGGGGCGGTTCCAGAATCTTGACAAACGCCGCGTATTCCTTGGCGTTCGAACCGCGCCAGCCGCTCGACTCCGGGTAGTCGTTCATCTTTGTCACGACGCCATGCAACTCGCGGTCCGGGAAGGCCTCGACGCGAATCGTGGCCTCCATCCCGACCTTCACGCGATTCACGCTGGCCTCGTTAACCTTCGCCTTGACTTGCATCTGCACCGGGTCAGGCAGCTTGAAGATGATCTGCCGCTCGCGCACCAAGGCGCCGGGCTGAATGATCGTGGGGTTGTCGTCCCAGTCTTCATTTTCGTTGTTGTAGACGACCTGGCCGTCGGCGGGGGCGAGGATGGTACACTTCGCGATCTGGGCCTCGATCTCTTCGAGCTTCTGCTTGTCGAGGGCGTACGTGCTCTCATCCGTCCGCATCTTGGCCGCGGTCGTCTTGATGTCAGCCGCGAGTTGATTCTCGGTTTTGACCTTCGTGTACTCGCGCAGCACCGTGAGCTTGGTCTTCGCCGTTTCCAGGTCGTTCTTAGCCTTGTCGACCGCGAACTTGTCGGCCTCAAGCTGCAGCGCCGTGTAGAAGTTCTTGGCGGCCAGCTCTTCGCTGTATTTCACATAACCTTCGGCGCGGCGGAGATTCTCCTCGGCGACGAAGATCTCGCCCAGAATCGTCTGCTCGGCCTGCACAAAGGTGCCGTGGATGTATTCCTGCAGGGCGATCTTCGACGTCTCGTGCAGATTCGTCGATTGAATCAACAATGCGTCGCTGGTATTGCAGAGAATCTGCTGCGCGATCCGCTCCTTCTCCAGCGCGGACGAATCGAGCGTCGCGAGCTTATCGCCTTTGCGGACTTGCGTCCCTTCCGGGATGACATCCAGAATCGCCACGCCCGTGTTGCTGCCGGCCGATGACTTCACTTCGCAGTAGACGTCGATATTGCTCGCGCTTTCGATTTCGCCGCGCTGCGAGATGCGGTGCAGAAACAGGTCCCGCGTGACCGGCTGCACGATCACCCGGTCCAACAGCTTCGCCCGCTTGGGACGCTGCTGGGCATACCAGTAGTAGCCGCCGCCGCCAGCGGTGCAAAGCGCCAAGGCAATCAGCAGCCAGGCGCCGATTTTTCCTGGTCGCACAGTTCGTCGCGCACCGGATGATGTCATGGCAATCACCAATCGTCTCGCCACGAGGCGCTAGGGGTAGGTGGGATGAACGGAACGCCGCAGGTACTTAGACGAGCTTCCCAGTCTTGTGAATTTGGGCAACTTGTCGCAGGCGCGAAACCTCAGCGGCTGGATCGGGGACCCAACCACTAAACCACGCGACTCGGGACGGAGTTTCGGTCGCCGCCGCGATCACGACTGCAATCAACTCCGCCGCCCCTCATTAACGGTGTCCGTCAAGCCCAGGGAAGGCCGCCCAAGTCGTCGAGAATAGTGACGACTCCGAGGGCCTTCCCTGGGCTCAGCGGCGAAAATCGCAGCAGCCTACCCGGCATTCTAGAAGATCGGCAATCCCATGTCACCCTTTTTATGGGAGCGGTAGTGATTCGCCCTCTGCCTTTCCGCGCACAAAGTTCGTCAATGGACCATCACCGGCGCTCCCTCCGGCCGACCTACCTCTTCTTGAGGGGGCTGCATCAATTTTGGGCGATCGCCGGTCTTCTCGTCGATCTCACCAGGAATGCGGTCCCCGCGAATCGGCCCAGGGTCGATCCAGAGCCCACGATCGTCCAACTCCATCGTCCCTAGCTGGAAGTCGAGCCCAATCCGTAGCGTCTCGTAGTTGACCCAGACGCTGAGAAAATCGTTCTGGACGTTCAGCAGATCCGAAAGCGAATTCACCAGGTTCAAAGCCGTCGTCGCCCCGAACTCCGGTGCAACCCCAGGCCGCGGCGGCTCGTTCAACCGCAGCCGGGCCAGATCAACCTGGCTGATGGCAATTTGCACCGCGGCGCGACGCAGTTCGAAGTTCACCTGGTTGAGCTCCGCACTGCGCAAGGTCGCACGCAACCCCTGATGAATCTGATCCTGCGTTTCCATAAAGCTGCGCCGGGCCTGCTGGTACTCGATCAACGCCTGGCGATATTGATTGCGTTCCGCCAACCGTGTAATCGGCGCGTCGAATTCAAAACCAACGCGAATCCGCCCGTTCGTATCCCGGAACCGGAGCGGATTATCGCCCGTGGTACCCAAATCGCCTTCCAGCACCAAATCCAGATCGGCCTCCAAGGCGTTCGCGTTGAACTCGATCAACCGCCAGGTATCCACCAACTGCGCGCGGGCATTCTTCAGATCGCGACGATTTTCCTGTGCGATCTCAAAGGCTCGTTGCGATGCCAACTCAATATCGACCAACGTCACGCTATCGAGCTTGGCCCTGGCCTGAATCAGCGATAGTTCCAGAATCCGTCCGGAAAGCTCCGCGTAGGCCGCAATCAACAAGTCGCGCACCCGCGTCGGTTCCACATTCGTTGCATCGAGCTCGCCAATCGCATCGATGCGAGCCCACAGCGCCTCGAGCCGGGCGGACAACTCGGCGACATCCTCGTGCAATTGCACGGCGCGCTCCGCCAGGGCCTGTTCATCAAAGGCCACGGCCTCCAAGTCGCCACGTTTGAATTCTTCCCGGAGCGAGAGACGGCGCAGACTGGCGCGACGCGCCGGCAGTTGTCGGTCCAGTTCCGCCAGGTCATTGTCAACGACCGTTTGCTGGCCGCGGACCGCGTCGCGAATGCGTTCGATCTCACGCAGGGACTCAAGCAATTCCTCCAGAACGGCGTCACGTCCTGGCGTGCGTAACGCCGCGAGCGCATCGGAAACTTCGTTCTGCGAAACGGTCAACCGCGGGTCGATCAAAATAAAGCGGTCCAGCAGGGGATCGGCGATCTTCACCGGCACATCCGGCGGCAAACCCATGTTGACCAGGTAATTGTCCAACTGCGTCTGATACTGCGCCTCGCGTTGCAACAGAATGCTTTGCGCGTTGTAGAGCGCCTGCGTCGCGAGATCGACTTGAAAACGATCAATGCGCCCGGCGTCAAACGCGGCTTCGAGTTGTTCGCGGCTGGTCCGCAGCGCCGCCACGTTGCCGCGCTGGTTGCGAATCTGTTGTTGCGTCTGCAAGAGACCGAGGTATCCGCCGGCCTGCCCAGCGCCAGCGCCGCCGGTGACGCCACCTCCGCCGCCGCCAAAGAACCCGCCGCCGAGTCCGCCGACGCGGCCGAATCCGCCGCCGCCGACGCCGGTGAAGCCCGTAAAGCCCGAGCCGCCGAAGAAACCGCCGCGCCGATTCGGTCCCGGCCCGGCGTCTTCACCGGTGACGATCTGGTTATAAAAGCCCTGCTGGTATTGCTCCATCTGGCGGATGTTCGCCAACAACGTGCGTTCCGAAAGGGTCAACGTCTCCATCACCCGCGCCCGGCCGCCGGCTCGCAACAGCGGTTGTACGAGACTGAAATCCAAGAGCGTGGTCGCGACTTCACTGTTCGATCCAGAAAACTGCCACACGATCGAATTCGCCATGTCGGCCGTCAACTGGGCGCCACTGGTGAACAGCCGCGTGGCCTGCGCCGAGGTATCGGTGTTCAGCGTCGTTCGCGCGGCGCCGGCCCCGGAGCGAATCGGGCCGTCGACGGTGAAAAATGTATCGTTGCCGCCAAAGAACTGCGTATCGAATCGGAACCGCTCGAACGTCACGTCGAGCGCCGAAAGGTACAGGTCCTCCAACTCCTGCTGGTACTCGCGCGAGTGCAACCTCGCCAACTCGACCGCGCCGGTTTGATCCAGCACGATGTTTCCCTCGGCGTCGCGCGGCAGATAGTCCATCCAGGCCAGCGAATCGACGTACGGAACATCGCCGTTGCAGTGCCAGCAGAGGTAGCCCTCCTTGCCATCGACGTAGTGCATCAGCGCGTGCGAATCCGGATCGTCCGGCGGCATCATCGGCCGGTCCGGGTTCTCCGGGTCGAACATCCGCGAGCGCGGGTCGATGTCGATCGTAAACCCTTCCAACTCGGCATGATTTGTGACGACCGCGTTTTCGACCAGCGACCCGACCTCGGCGTCAGCCTGCGTGCGATAGAACGCGCGCGTGCATCCGCCGGCACAGGATAGTGCGAGGCAAGCAAGTGAAACAACTTCACGCCACGTTAAGGTGCGACACTCGAGAGGGCTCATGAGCAGTGCCCTCCCGCGCCATCCGCCAGTCGCAGGCATGGCGGACCGGATGATTCACCGCATCGCGCTTCCAACGCCGTGAGGCGCTCAGCCAGTTCGGCTAACTCGAAGGGAGGTGCGCTGACCTTCGGCTCTCCCAGGCGCTCCCGCCACTCGCGCCAGATTTCCGCAACACGGCTTTGCCCCAGATCGGTCAGTCGCCAACATTGGCGGCGGCGGTCCTGAGGCAAGCGCTCTGCCGTCAGCAGCCCCCGCGCCCGGAGCCGCTCCACCACTCCGCTAAGATGCCCCGGCGACCAACCCAGCCTGTCACCCAATTCCCGCTGCTGGCAGACTCCGGAGAGCGATTGGGCCGCAATCAGGGTCAGCGCCTCGGGCAGCGCCAAATCGCGCGCATCCGCCACGTCCGATAGCAGACTCTCAACCTGCTTTTGGGCTCGTTCCAAGGCCAGCAGCATGCCCGACCACAGCGCCTCCTCGGTCGGGAGGCGATTTGGCACGTCCTGCGCAGACTGCGTCTTCCGGCTTGGCTGCACGCATCCATCCTTGCTGGGAGCGAATCGTTCGGTCGAAGCATGATTCGGCAGCCGGATTGTTCGGACTTGAACGGATGTCCGGGACATTTCCGCTCCACTAAGACGGGTTGCCTGGGCGCTTTTCGACCCCTGGGCCAGACAGTCAGACTGCGCAGCTTGACGCGACCTAATTTGCTGTCTAACATCGGTTTATGGCGGCGGACCAGCCTCCCGGCATTGGCCGGTTGCGTTGACGTTGCCACCTAAACGGCCTTTTGCTCGCCCGGAACCCGAGTCGAGTCCCCATGAATCTGGCAAGCAAGATCATCCTGGGCTTTCTGATCGTCGTCGCCCTGGTGTTCTTCTATCTGGCGATGTACGCGCAAGACCTGCACGGCTGGCAGCGCGCCGCGCAGACGATGAAAATCAATTTGGATCGCACCAACGCGGAAAATGCGTTGCTGCGCAATAGCGATGACGCGAATGCGAGCGATGCACTGAAATTGCTTCCTCAACCTGTCACGGCTCCCGACCGCCGGGGCCGCAAACAACTCCGCGGAGACTTGAGCCGCATCGTCGTCGATCGCGGCCGCATGTGGCTCGGCAACGCCGTGCCCGCCGCGAACGCGCCGGGCGCACCGCTGATCTTCACCATCCAGGCCGATCCGGCGAAGCCGACGCCGCTGAGCATGGAACCGAAGATGTCGCTGTTCGTCTTCGAATATCCGCCGGTCGCCGGCGACGCCGCAAACAACGCTCCGCCAGGCCGCTACTTGGGTGAATTCACGGTGCTGGATAATCCGCCGGTCGATCCCGCCGGCGGCAAGTTCACGATGGCGCCCGCACGATCCATGTCCCCGCGCGAGCAACAGCGTTTGACCGAAGCCATTCAATCCGGCATGCCCTGGATCGCCTACGAAAACCTGCCGCACGATCAGTACGGCGTGTTCGAAGGGATGACCGGCGAACAACTCGAAACGCAGTTCCCTGGCGTATTCACCGCCGAGCAAAAGGCCGAAATGGAGCTCGACGGCCAGCCGTTCGAATCCGGAAAGCATCCTGCAGACCGCCAGGACGCCAACGGCAAGTACCGCCGCCCGCTGACCGACTTCGGACATGCCTTGCAGACGATGTACCGCGTCCGCTCGCTGTTGACGGCCGAGATCGCCGCCTGGCAGAAGGACCTGGAGTACATGAAGTTCGCCAACGAAGACGTGCAGAAGCAAATCACGTATCGAAAAGACGAAATCAATCTGCTGCAGGAAGAACTCGCCCGCACCGAAGCCGAGACGAAGCTCGTACAAGATCATCTCAAAGCGGTCGAAGCCAAGCTCGCCTCGGTCCGCACGCCGGCCGATCGCAGCGGGCAAGACAACCGCCGCCTGGTCGCCCAACTCGCCGACAAGCAACGCCAAGCGCTGACCGCACTGGAGTCCGCGCAAGCGTCGCCGTAGGCCGTCCGAGTCGCGCCCCGCCCCCATCATCGTCGGGTTCTCGAGCCCCCGCTGGGCCGCCGCATGGGGACAATCCGATATCGCACATCCTGCTCCGTCGGATTTTGTACCCCCGCCCGTTCGAGCGTGTTGGCGTCGCTACTCACCGTAGCCGCCCGTTGCTGCACCCGTTCTTTCGCCTGATGCAGTTTTTCAGCGTCATTGGGTTTTCGGCCCAGCATCGAGCCCGCCAGCACATTCCGGAGAAAGCCCTTGAACGAACGGAGAATTCTCGCCTGGCCCCGATAATCGTTCGTCTTAACCGCCAAGACGTACTGCTCTTCGAAGATCGCGGCAACTCGAATGGCCTCGGCCTCGGTCATCGGCTCGGCCTGGCCCATCGAATCTGGCGCCACATGCCCGGGCGGCAACGGCGGTTGCTTGTATCCCCAGAGCACGCTTGGCCCAGCTTGATGCAGTTCGATGTCCCCAAAATCGTGCCCATGAATACGGGCCAATTTGAGCGCCTGAGCAATCACGGGTGCTTGAACGAGTTGATCGCTGAGGCTCTTAATGATCGCGGCCGTCCATTCGTAGGGAACCTTGCCGTCTTCGAAGCAGGGAACATTCCTAACCATCCAGCGAGCCACAGCCGATGGGTTCCAGCGTTCGCTGTCTAGCAGAGGTGCGGCGAATCGAAGGTTACTGGGGTCCATGGTTTCTTCTCCTTTGAACGAAGAGGCGAGATGAACCGCACGAAGGTGGGCTCAATTCTCAACTTCCAGGGTGCGATCAAGGCGGCCGACGCGGTCATCGGTTGTTCCCGCCTACACCCGTATTCGGAGGAGAAAATCGCTTGTGACAGCGACCCAGAGAATTTAAAGACCGCCGCCGACGCAGAGCGTGCAGCAACCGCGAAGTAGGTCAGGCACCCCGGTGGAAGCCAAGAAACCTCGCACCAGGCAAACGCCAACCAACATCCCAAGTCGCGCCGGCTAATTGCCTGACAGTTCGACGCTTACGCCTGTCAGGCAATTTGCCTGCGACGTCTGTGGATGTCGCCGCGGTAAATCGTGGGCTGGGATGTTCGCCTTCGATAGGGGTGCCTGACCTACAGAATGCGCCGCTACCGCTGGTAAATCGGCAGAAACGCCTTCTCCAGCTGCAGCATCGTCAGGTTCAGCGAAGTGATGTACACCGGGCCGATGTCGCCGGTCCACGAGCCGTCGGACTGTTGTTCGCGGACGATCTTCTTGTAGATCCGATCCCGGAACTTCCCCCAGGTGTCGCCCCCTTGGCGATACATCACCTGCGAATAGTAGTAATACGCGTAGTGCCAGTGGCCGAACTGCCGGTCCTGCAAGTTCGAGAGCTTCTTGTCGCAGTACGCCAGCAGCTTGGGCACGAACTCGTTGTCGTACTCGCCGGCGTTGAACAGACAGGCGATCGCCGCGGCGCTGATCGCCGGGCGCGAGCTGCCGCGATTCTTCGAGCTGTACGCCACGCCGCCATCCGGCTCCATGCAGTTCTTGATGTAGAGCACGGCCCGGTCGATGACTTCGTTCGGCACGGGAATGCCCGCGTTGCGGCAGCCGCGCAGCCCTTGCACCTGCGTGATCGTCGTCGAGCCTTCATCAAAGCCGTCGCCGTCTTTAGAGCTGACGTAGCCCCAGCCGCCGGAGGGCGTCTGCGCTTCGCCGGAGAACTTTGCGGCTCGCGTCAGCACGTCGACCAACTCATCGCGGCGCTCCTGATCCTCTTCCTCGCCCAGAAGCTGCGAGAGGAACAGCATCGAGAAGCCGTGGCCGTACGTGTACCGGTTATCGCTCGTCGGATCGCCGATCAAGCCGTTGTCCCGGCTCTTGCCGATCAGAAAATCAAGCGCCAGGCGAATGTTCGACGAGTACTTCCCCTGCGTCGCGGTCGAGCCTTCCGACAACATCGCCACGCCGGCGAGCGCCGTCATCGCCGTGGGATAGAGTCCGCCGGCCGACCAATGCCCCAAGCGCGATTGCGTCGACGCGAGCCAATCCAGACCCTTGTCAACCGAGGAGATGACCTGCGGATCCTGCACCGACGGTTCCGCGCGGCCAATGCGGGGAAACCCAAAATAGCCAGCCGCGGAAAGTGCGCCGAACGTGCGCAGCCAGTGTCGTCGCGTGATCGTTCGTGAAGTCATGGCTCGCGGATTCCTCGTGACGCGTTCGCGTGGCTACTCCTCGTCCTTCTGCAGGCTGGCCAGCACGCTGAAATCCTCCAGCGTCGTGGTGTCGCCGATCTGATGCTTGCCGCTGGCGATGTCCCGCAGCAGGCGCCGCATGATCTTTCCGCTCCGGGTCTTCGGCAGCGCCTTCGTAAAGCGTACATCATCCGGGACCGCCAATGCGCCGATTTCTTTCCGCACATGGGCCTTCAATTCCCGCTTCAACTCTTCGTTCGGCACCCCGGATTTAAGCGTCACGAACACCGCCACGGCCTGCCCCTTCAGGTCGTCCGGACGGCCGATCGCGGCCGCCTCGGCGACGTCCGGATGGCTCACCAGGGCGCTTTCGACCTCAATCGTGCTGAGCCGGTGTCCGGCGACGTTAATCACGTCGTCGATCCGCCCCATGATCCAATAATACCCATCCGCGTCCCGCCGGGCATTGTCTCCGGCCAGGTAATGATGGGGAACCTTGCTCCAATACTGCTGCCGGTAACGATCGTCGTCGCCCCAGATGCCCCGCAACATGCCAGGCCAGGGCTTCGTCATTACCAACATCCCGCCCTGGCCGTCGGGGACCGGCTGGCCGCTGTCCGTCACGATCGCCGGTAAAATCCCCGGCATGGGCCGCGTGCAGCTACCGGGCTTCGTGGGGATGGCGCCCGGCAGCGGCGACATCATGATTCCGCCCGTTTCGGTCTGCCACCAGGTATCGACGATGGGGCAGCGTTCCCGGCCGATCTTGCGGTGATACCACATCCACGCCTCGGGATTGATCCCTTCGCCGACGGTGCCGAGCAGTCGCAGCGACGAGAGGTCATATTTGTCGACCCACTTGTCGCCCCATTTGATGAACGCCCGAATCGCCGTCGGAGCGGTGTAGAAGATGGTCGCGCGATACTTCTCGATGATCTCCCAGAAGCGGCCTTCGTCCGGCCAATTCGGAGCGCCTTCGTACATCAACACCGTGGCGCCGCAACTGAGCGGGCCGTAGACGACATAGCTGTGCCCGGTCACCCATCCGCAGTCGGCCGTACACCAGTAGACGTCCTCGTCGCGCAGGTCGAAGACCCATTCCATGGTCTTCTTGACGTAGAGGTTATAACCGGCCGTGGTGTGTTTGATTCCTTTCGGCTTACCGGTCGATCCGCTGGTGTAGAGGATGTACAGCGGGTGCTCGCTATCGAGCGGCGTCGCCGGGCAATCGGCCGACGCGCCGTCCATCATCTCGTGCCACCAATGGTCGCGCCCTTCGTGCATGTGAACGGCGTTGTTCAAGCGACGCAGCACGATGCAATGTTTCACCGTGGGGGATTTTTCCAACGCCTCGTCGACATTCGCCTTGAGCGGCAATTGCGCGCCACGCCGCCAGCCGCCGTCGGCGGTGATGACCACCTTAGCCCCGGCGTCATTGTTGCGCTCGGCAATCGCGGTGCTCGAAAAGCCGCCGAAGATCACGGAATGCACCGCGCCGATCCGCGCGCAGGCCAGCATCGCGATTGCCAATTCCGGCGTCATCGGGAGATAGATCGAAACCACATCGCCCGCCGCGACGCCCAGGTGCTTGAGCACGTTGGCGAATTTGCAAACCTCGCGATGCAGTTGCAAATAGGTCAGCGTCCGCGTGTCGCCCGGCTCCCCTTCCCAGAGGATGGCGGCCTTGTTCTGCCGGGGCGTGCCGAGATGGACGTCGAGGCAGTTGTACGAGACGTTCGTCTGCCCGCCGACGAACCAATGGGCGAACGGCTCCTGCCAGTCGAGCACCTTGCTGAACGGGCGAAACCAATGCAGTTCCTGGGCAAGCTTCCCCCAAAACGCTTCGGTGTCGGCGGCCGCTTCATTCCACAGCTTTTCGTACGCCGCCAGCGAGCCAATCCGCGCCTGCGCCGCGAACTCCGCCGGCGGAGCGAACACGCGATCCTCGCGCATCACCGTATCAACCTGTCCAGACTGTATCCCGCCCATGCCGTCCTCAATCGATGCCAGAAGCGAATCGGTTCGCACCGAGTTGGTGCCAGGGCGATTTTAGCGCAAGAAGCGCCAGAGCGGTAGTACGGGGGGGAGTTTGAAGTTTTCAGTGTTCAGTTTTCAGTGGGCCTTCTTCACTGAAAACTGAACACTGAAAACTTCAAACTCGAATCGTCAAACAGCCGCCGCGACGCGGCCCCACAGCTTCTGCACCTGCGACATGATCGTCGTCGCGCCTTGGTCGAGGTGGAATTGGCGATCGACGTGCCCTTCGAGTTGGGCGACTTTGTTCATGCCGTAGACGTCGCTGCTTTCGGCGTCCTGGCCGAGCACGTAGCCGCCCGCGGCGCGGATCGCCCCGCAGCCGTCGGAACCGTCGCGGCCCATGCCGGTCATGATCACGCCCAGGCAGCGGTCGCCGTAAATCGCCGACGCGCATTTCATCATCACGTCCACGCTCGGCTTGTGCCCGCTGACGGTGTCGCCATCGGCAACCTGGCAGCGCACCTCGCGACCGAACTTCTTCAATTCCAGATGCGAGCCGCCCGGCGCCACATATGCGCAATTCGGTTTCAGTACGTCGCCGGTCGCCGCTTCCTTCACGGAGAGCGGGGACATGGAGTTCAATCGCCAGGCGAACGCCTTGGTGAACTGGGCCGGCATATGTTGCACGATCACCAGCGGCGGTAATGGCCCGCGCAACGTTTCGAGCAACTGCGTCAGCGCCGGCGGTCCGCCGGTTGAGATGCCGAGCGCAATGCACTTGTCCGCCAACTCAACGTCGGCGTGCGGAATCGCCGCAGCAGGCAATGGCAGTTTTGGCGGCGCGATCGTCGCCGTTGCTTGGCGTTTTGCAGCGCGGGCGCGGCGAATTTCGATGATCTTCTTCACATCCGTGCCGGCGACGGCTCGAATCTTCCGCAACAACTCCTCGCGCAAATGCGCGCTGGTCGTAGGCCCGACTCCATCCGGCTTGGCAATGTAATCCATCGCCCCGCGGTCCAGCGCGTCGAGCGTCGTATTCGCTCCCAACTGGGTGAGCGAACTGACCATCAACACCGGCAACGGGTGCTGCTTGAGAATCTCTTCCAGCGTTTCCAGGCCGTTCTTCCGCGGCATCTGAACGTCAAGCGTCACCACGTCCGGTTGCAACTTGTCGAGCAGTCGCAGCGTTTCATCGCCGTCGCGCGCGGTGCCTGCCAGCTCCATGCCGGGGGTTTCGCGAATGAAGTCCGAAATCATCTCCCGCATCAAAGCGGAATCGTCCACCACTAGCACACGAATGACGCGGCCGGACATGAGCTGCCTCAGAAAGTTGCTCGAAACCAAAGAATGCGGTGGGGGATGAGGAAACCTAGCTTAGGGCTAAGCACCTATATGGCAGCCCGCGAGCAATCCGAGCCCGTTTTGCGGATCGCCGTACCAAGAGTTCGTTCCGTACCCGGAGCGACCCCTACCCGCGGTTGCGCCGGCCTATTCGCACCTCGGACTCACTCCCTGTTGGTGGCATCAGCCAGTCGGTATCTTCGAGCGAAAGCACGCCAGACCTTTCACGAACCTCGCTAGCTTTCCGCATGGCCGTCGACACTCCCGCCCGCATCGCCATCCTCGGCGCCGGTCCGATCGGACTCGAAGCGGCCCTGTACGCCCGGTTCCTTGGTTACGACGTTGACATCTACGAGCGCGGCCGAGTTTGCGAGCACATCCGACGTTGGGCGCACGTGCGGATGTTCAGTCCGTTTGGACTGAACGCCTCGCCGTTGGGAATCGCCGCCCTCGTGGCGCAAGAACCCACCTGGCGCGCGCCGGCCGCCGACGCACTGCTCACGGGAGCTGAGTTCCTGGAGCAATACCTGCTCCCCTTGGCGGCCAGCGATCTGATCGAGGATTACCTGCATCTCGGAACCGAAGTTCTGGCGATCTCCAAGACGGAAGCGCTCAAAGGCGAACTCTTCCAACAAGATGAACGCGGCGACGAGGATTTCCGACTGCTCGTATGCGACAAGTCCGGCGCCGAGCGTTACGCCGAAGCGGACGTCGTAATCGACGCCACGGGCGTGTTCGGCCAGCCCAACTCGATCGGCGCCGGCGGGCTACCCGCGTTGGGCGAGCGCGAACTTACGCACGAAATGGAACGCGGCCTACCCGACGTTCATGGAGCGGACCGAGTCCGATTCGCCGAGAAGCATGTGGCCGTGATCGGCGAAGGTTTTTCCGCGGCGACCAACATAATTGCTCTAGCGGAACTGGCGAAACGGTATCGTCAGACGCGCGTGACTTGGATTACCCGCTCCTCCGGGCATGGCGAAGGACCAATGCGGAGCATCGCCAATGATCCACTCGCGGAGCGTGATCGCATCGCCGCCACGGCGAATGCACTGGCCAACTCGGACCAGATCACATGGTTGCCGGAACGCGTAATTAGCACTGTGAGTCGGTCCAACGAAAACGGCACATGGACGCTGCAACTCGCCGGCAGCGGCACGCAAGAACTAGTCCTCGATCAGGTCATCGCCAATGTCGGCCATCGGCCCGACAACGCGATCTATCGTGAACTGCAAATCGATGAGTGCTCGGCGACTGGCGGCCCCGCGAGATTGTCCGGCATGTTGACGGCGCAAGGCGCTGCGGATTGCCTCTCCGTTACGGCCGGCGGCCCGGAGTCGCTGCTTACCTCGGAGCCGAACTTCTACATCCTGGGCGCCAAGAGCTACGGGCGAAGATCGAACTTCCTGCTCCTCAACGGCATCCGCCAGATCCGCGATCTGTTCAAAATCATTGGCGACCGTGACTCGCTCGACCTCTACAAGACGATTGGCGGCGTGCAACTGTGAGTTCCTCATTAAAGCGCGGAACAACAGCAACCGCTAGTCGCGTGCGTCGTCGGTGACATGCGGTTGCAGTTTCTCGGCGGCCCACGCCGGAATGGCGATCGATTGCGGCGGACCCGTTGTGCTCAGCCGGCAGCAGACGGCCGTGGTTTCGGCCGTGGCGACGGGGCGATCGCCGTGGGTGAATTGAAATTGGTACGTCACGCTTTTCGCGCCGAGCCTGGCCACCGACACGGCGATGTCCAATTCGTCTTCGAAGCGAACGGCGCCTTGAAAATCCGCCCGCACCGAGACGCGCGGCCAACTGAGCGCGCCTTGTTCATCGCGCATCAGCACGCTGAGGCCCAGGCTACGGAGGAATTCGTGCTCGGCTTCCTCGGCGTAAGCCAGGAACGCGGAGAAATGTGCGATGCCCGCGGCGTCGGTGTGCCGAAACTCAACGCGTCGTTGGGTGTGAAAGGCCATCCGGTTGCAGCCGAAATCGCGGCGATTGTCATTCCAGCGGGGCGACGATTTCCAACAGTTCCACCGCCGGTTCGCCGTTCAGGTCCATCATCGCGGTGCGACCGTAGGTCGTTCGTGGCGCCGGCAGTCTCAGCGATTTGGCGAGCGCTCCGGCCGGTTCGATCCGCCACAGGCATTGCAGGCGAATGCTCCGGAGCACGTCGTGCTCGATCAAAATCCGACCCAAAGGAATCTCTTCAGATTCGATTTTCGTCCGGACTTCCGGGGCCAGCACGCTCATGTGCATCCGCATGATACCAAACTGGACGACCGCGCCGTCACTTTGACGCAACAGCAAACTATTTCGCGCATAGTGGCTGGCCGTGATCTTGCGATCGAGAACGACGACATCCACAGGGCAGCCATGGTGGGCCTCGACCGTGACCGTCATGTGCTCCTGGTGAGCGAGCAACCGGCGATATCCCGCCGGCATTTCGCTTGGTTCAACAGCAGTGAAGTCGCCCAACTCGGCAGGGCCGGCGTAAAACAACTGGATCAATTCGTCGAGATCGGGCAGTCGCCGCGGAGGCAGGTTCACAGTTGCGGCCTCGGGATAACGTTCCCCCGGCGAACGCGGCAGGTCCGGGGCAGGTGGGAAGAAGCCGGGCTCAGCCCGTCGGGCGTCCTGATGCCTACAGTCGTCATGATGCGATCCGATTGCATCCTACCAAGGGAACCTCGAAATGTAACCCTGCGCATGGGCGATCGGATCGGCCCTAAGAGCGTTTTTGGCGGCTTCTTTTACGGCCTTTGCGGTTGCCTTAACTTCAATGAGGCCCTACTATTGCGACGTAAATGACACCTCCAGCCAGCACCACGATCGAAATCAGCAGACCGGTAGCCCGAGTGCGCCCGCTCCGTATTAACGAAAAGTTCGAAGCGGTCTTCACCTCGGCCGTTCGCTTAACGGCGACGCTGGAGGCCGAGGCGCTCTTGCTGTTGCTGGAAGGCCCAGCCGACTGGCAAAAACTGAAGGCCCTATCCGGCGGTTGCCGGGTGCTCTTGGCAGCCGACGAAGAAGAGAGCGTCGAAGGAGCCGCCGAAGCCGGCATGGCGACGATCGTCCTGGAAATGGCCGATCGGCCCGTCAGCGCCAAGCTGGAACAGGCGTTGCTCGAGGCGTTAGCCGACGATCTCATCAAGCCGGGGGCGAAGGTGCTGGCGGTCTACAGCGCGTTCGAGGCCGGCACCTACGATTCGATCAGCTACGTCGGTTTGGGCGAATCGCTCGGCCGGTTAACGGTGCGCGACCTGCAACAATTGGAGACCAGCGTTCCGCTCGACACGTTGCAAACCGTGGTCAACATGGCCGTGGAGATCGGCCGTGAAGGACGCGAAGGCAAACCGGTCGGCACGATTCTCGTCGTCGGTGATACGCGCAACGTACTAAAGCGCACGCGCTCCGCAGGCTTCGATCCGGTAAAAGGTTACAGCCGGAAGGAGCGGAACCTGCGCAGCTCTCGTGTGCGCGAGGGGATCAAGGAAATCGCGATTCTGGACGGCGCGATCATCATCTCCGCCGAAGGCGTGGTCGAGGCCTCGGCGCGTTACATCGACGCGCCGGCCATGGACATCAGCCTGTCGAAGGGGTTGGGCTCGCGCCATTGGGCGGCGGCCGCGATCAGCAATGCCACACGGGCCGTGGCGATCGCCGTAAGCGAAACGAGCGGCACCGTGCGCGTGTTCCAAAACGGCAAGTGCATGCTCCGCATTGAGTCGTTCCGACGCCCGATGAAATACCGCGCGGAAACGCCGGACTTCGACGGCGAGGAATAACGCCGCTAGCCTTTCGGCCGATCGATGGCCAGGCTCACCGAGTAACGCCCCAGTGGCGAATCGGCGCGCACGATCGGGGCGCTGCGAATACGCAAATCGCCTCGCGCCTTGCCGTCGCGGTGAACCTGATACACCTCGGCCCCGGCGACGTCGGCGCGGCAGCGGACGAAGCGGTATTTGGTCACCAGCTCGGCCACGAGCGGGCGCGGGTCGCCGGTGACCCCCTCAAAGCGAATTCGCTGGACCGCATTGTCGCGGTCGAAATAGTAGGTTAACGAACCGGCCAGATCCGCGGGATTCTTGCCGGTCACCAGCATCACCCGGTGCCCGGATAGCTCGACGTCGGCCATGCCGAGCGTGACCTCATGCCATTGGCTCGTGACCCAGGACGGGGAGACGTCGAACCGGAACACTTCGGCGAGTTGCGTGGGGCCGGTCGAAAGCGCCGCGCCGGTGGAATGCGCCCCGAAGCGCGGGTCGGGCCGTAGCGACGCGGTTGACGTCAAACTCGCCGGTGCGGCCGGCTTTTCGGACGAGGTCGTCCACTCCTGTACGGCCTTCGACAGGTCACCGGTGATCTCGCCACTTTCGTAGTAGGCGTAGGGCCCGCCCAGTGCCGTCCCGGCGAGCGCCGCCCAACGCAGCTTCTTGAGATTCTTGAAGCTCAGTAAAGAGCCCTTTTTTTCCGGACCGGGCGCTGGCGGGAAAGGCATCGTCGACATCTCCCACGGAGCGATTCTCGCTCGCTGGGCCTGAAACGGCGCGATGTTGCGCCATCTTCAGTATCGACCGGCGTTTCCGCTGCGCTGGAGCAAGCACGCGCGCCGACGCGTAGGTCCGCCGAACCGGCGAATGCGGACCTAACGTCGTGAAGCGAACGCGAATACTAGCCGAGTTTGCGGACTACACCGACGACGGTGCCGAGAACACGGGCGTTCTTGACGTAAATCGGCTTCATCGAGGAATTCGCCGGCTGCAAGCGAATCCGATTTCCCTCGGGATACCAGCGCTTGAGGGTGGCCTCGTTCTCGTCCGTGAGCGCGACCACGATTTGCCCCTTCGTGGCCGTGTCCTGCTTATGGATCACGACGTAATCGCCGTCGGCGATCTGGTCCTCGATCATCGAATCGCCGGAGACCTTGAGCACGAACATGCCGTCGGCGCTGAACATCTCGGAGAAATCGATGATCTCGTTCTGTTCGACCGCCTCGTGCAACACGCCCGCGGCGATCCGTCCGGCCAGCGGCAGCCCGCGCGAGGAACCGTCGACTGATTCGGTGGCCAGCATAATCGCCCGCGACATGTTGGGCTCACGGTTGATCAGCCCCTTCTTTTCCAGCGCCTTGAGGTGGCACATCACGCCGTTCGGAGAGCTGATATCGAAGTTCTGCCCGATTTCTCGCACCGTGGGCCCGTAACCGCGGGAGCGGA
>JALHLM010000005.1 GCA_022844585.1 Pirellulales bacterium
GAGCCACGATCCACTTCTGCTCGAGTTGGTCCGAAATGCCTCATCGTCGCCGGCTTCCTAATCGTCGCGGGCGTTTGGGCCAACCACGAACTCGGTGCTCAGCAACCGAAGCCCGAAGTGTTCTCGAAGTACGTCGATGCGGCGGGCAACATCTCATTACCTGACAACTTCGAGACGACGTTCGTTCACCTTGGGTCGGTGGCAGTCGCTCCGAAACCGGATCAGCCAGTCAACGAGTTGCACGGCACATACACTCGCCCTGATGATCTGGCCGCTTTCCTGAGAGATGGAAAGTTTCCAGATGGCGCGGTGTTGGTCAAAGATGTCCGGTCGACCAGCAATTCGACTCTCACGACGGGTGCGGCGGCCTACGGTGCGGACGTCAAAGTGTGGTTTGTGATGATCAAGGATTCGAAGGGTCGGTTCCCAGAGAACGAACTCTGGGGCGACGGCTGGGGATGGGGCTTGTTCGAAGGCAAAGACCGGACCAAGCAAGTTGCTACCAGTTACACGACAGACTGCCTTACGTGTCACGTCCCTGCGAAGAAAAACGACTGGATCTACACTCAGTGCTATCCGGCATTGAGCGACAAGCTGAAAGCAGCGAATTCGAACGAGCAATCTGATGGAGCCCCCAAGAAATCTGAGTGAGATTAGGGATTCCTGGAATAGATATAGTTTCCGAGTTTCGGATCTGTCCACGGAGGAGAGAGACCGCCTAGCTCCTGGTCGGCTAGCAGATTGTTCTAGGCATGCGTTTCCACGCGCATCCTATTCCCACTTGGGCGTCGCGAGCGGGCAATGCTCAGTCGCCCAGCGTAGCTTATTTAGCCAAGTCCGCGATGGATGGATTGCACAGCCGCAAAGCTTGCAACTCGCGCCAGTAAAATGCTCGCACGCTCGGCAAATGCCATGTAAGCGAGCCATTTGTTCCACGTTCCGCACCGGCCGCCCCTCTGCAATCCAGCGTTCTCGGGCTTCGCGGTAGCTTCGGAATAGGTCGACCAACGGCGGCTTTCGCGTATCGCCAGCCAGTATCGCCCGGCATTGTCGACGTACCCGTTCCGGCGGGAACCGCGTCGGCGCGGCCACGAACCCACATCGAGCGCAGCGATGTACCCTCGGATCGTTCGTCACTTGAAACACGCACCACATGATGTGCTCACGGGGCTGGAATTGCCATCACGATACAAGTCGCACCGCTTCCGTCGCAGCGCTCGGTCGTCGGCACCCCGTTGGCGACCCAGGTCAGCGACCGCGGCTGCGGGACGCCGAACTCGTCCAGGAAGAGGCAGTCCGGGGCGCTGGGAGCAAAATCCATTTCCCATTCGATCGAGGGCTGGCCGCCGCCTTGCCCGCAGGGTGTGCCGCCACTTTGCAAGTTCACCAAGAGGTGGAACGCCCCGCCCGCCTGATAGAACTGCAGCCCGATCAATCCATAGCAGCCGGGTTCGTCGGAGTCGGCGCAGATCGTGGCTAGCAGCATACCGTCCGAGCAATTCACTGGGTCGCCATCGATATGGATCTGCTGCATCGGCCCCATGATGTAAACGCCGTCGAGCGCCGCACAGTCTGGGCAGTTGGCGAACTCGGCCATACCGGAGATTTCGACCTGGTAGTACTCGGCGACCACGCCGCCCGCGCAGAACACGCAACCTGTGGTGCCGATCACGCTGCCGCCCGCGCACTGCCCGCAATCCTCGCTAACTTCGGCGGCGAGGAAGTCGTCTAAATCGCCCGTAGTCGACGCCTTGAGACCGGCGCGATCGCCAGAGATTCCGCTCAGCGTGGCATTTACCGAGGTGGCATCGACGGTCGCCCGGGCGGTGGTGCCGTTGTAGCAGGCGGTGAGCGTGTACCAGACGTCCTCCTCCGTCGCCAGCTCCACGCTGTCGCCATCGCCGTCGCCGCCGGTTTGATTCAGGCTGAGGGTTCCTTCCGCGCCGAACGTCAGCGTTGCAGAGATGTAGCTCGTGGCATCTTCGTCGGCGGCAAGCAGAATGGTCACGCTGCCCGTGCCTTTGACCTTCACTGTGACGTGCATCGAGGAGCCGGTTGGCGATGGCGTCGTGGCTAGCACCGTGCCCGAGCCATGCAACACGTTGCCGAGGGTTTCCCAGCTGCCCGAAATCTCCTCCCACTCGATACCCAGATCGGTGTCGTCCGGACGATTGAAGTTATCGGCGGCGAAGTAGCATTCGGGATCGAGGCCGCCGCCGGGGCCGCAGCAGTCATTACAGCCGGGGTTGTTGCGTTTTCCCATCGCTCGTTCCTCAAGGCGTGCAATCTTCAAAGTCGCTGACCGCACGACCACCGACGAACTTGACCTGGATCAGTTCGTTGCCCGAGATCGGCGTGCGCGAGGTGTTGTAGACGGCGAGATTCCAGCCGGCGTCGACGAGAGTGGAACCGCTCCAGGCACAGACATCGCACGAGGCGCTCCCGGGCGTATAGGGGAAGCCAGTGCCGCTCGACGCGGGGATTCCGCCTCCGGGCGTGCGACACAAGAGTGCCCCCGCGCCTTGTGTACCGAGAAGCACCAGTCCCCAACTGACGCCACTGCTCCCGGGTTTTTCCAAGATGCGTGCAGCGCCCGTTGCGGCGCTTTTGAGTCGCCCCGCCTGGCCGTCGTCGATATCGGCCCAATCGTGACCGTTCACGGCGTCGCTATCGGCGAGGTTGACCTGGACGGCGGTGACGCCCGTGACCATTGCCAAGCCGATGCGACCGCTCTTCACCGGCTCCTGCAACACGACGAAGCGGCCGTAGTGTGCGGGATAGGCCGGTACGACGCCCGCGAGCGCCGGGCGCGACTTGAACTGCGGGAGGTTATCGCCGGATGTGAAGACCGCGCCGTCGTGTGCCAGGACGTCGAAGCGATTGCGATCCGCTCCCGAGTCGTTACGCACCGGAACGACGATGCCGCGTTCAGCGACTTCGAGCGGTTGGAACCGGCCGCCGTTCTTGCGCGTGCTGGCGAAGCGGGCCGCTTCGACGAAGGCGTTGTGCGTCGACGCCGAAAAATCGACTGCCTGCCCGGCGCGGACGAAGGCCAAAGGATCGCCGGCCATGGCTCAACTCCCCACGCCCAGGCCGGCGAAGTTGCCCGTCTGATAAATCTGTTCGACGTAGACAGCCCGTGGGCGACGGACCAGTTGCTTGGCGGTGTTGTCCTCGGCCTCTTCGTAGTAGACCCAGAGGTAATCCCAACCGTCTTTGGTGATGCCCGTGATATCGCCGACTACGAGACCCGTGGCCCGCGGGCTCACCGAGAAACGAAAGACGATTTCGACCATCTCCTGGCCCTGGCCGCGCCCCGATGCGCCGTCGAAACGGACCTCCTTGGCGACGAACCCGCGGAACGTAGCGTTGTTCGTCTTCTTGGTGAGTCCGGCGATCGTGAGCTGGTAGGCGCTCGTGAAGTCTGCGATCGCGACGTACTTGGTGAGCGAGAAGCTGAAGGTGGGCACCTCGATTTCGACACCTTCGACGCCATCGCTGGTGACGTTGATCGCGCCTTTGAAGTCCGGCGCGACGAGACCGGAGGGCGCATACGAGGTGACAGTCGAAAGCGATTGCTGAATCCGCGCAGATTGGCCGCCGAACTCAAAGGCGAAGCTCGGCGTCGGATCACCGGAACTGGAGATCGAGCTCGTCAGCGGACCATAGCGGGCGGTGCCGCGAAAGACCCGTTTGTCCTGATGGCGACCGACCGGTTCGAGGTCGAGAGATTGCGGCAAGAGTCCCGCATAGGTCGATGGCAGCGCCGCTAGGATCGCCGCGCGGGCGACCAGTTCGTCGTCTTCATCGAACGCATAATAGATAAGCTCGGCGGACGGATTCTCGCCGAAGTTCTGTCGGCGGGAAAAGAAGTCTTCGGCAACGGTGGCCATCGATGAACGCCCTCAGAAACCGAAGACGACGGGGCCGACGCGACGGGCCAAGTCGCCAGTGTGTTTGGCCGTGTCCTTGGCGGCCTTGGTGAGTTCGTCGGTGAACCCGAGTCCGCGTACGGCGAAAGGATTCACGGTGCCGGCGGCGCTCATGCGTTCGCTAGCTGCTTCGACACCCGATTCCGTTCGTGCGGCACGGGCAGTCGCTTGTTCGGCAATCTCGCTACGTCGACGCGTGGCTTCCTCGCGGGCGGCAGCCAGTGAGGCTTGGGCTTCGGCCAGCTCTCTTTCGGCGGCGGCGATCTCCTCGTCGATCGCCCGGCGATTCGCGACATGCTGTCGCTGACGCTCGGCTTCGATTTCGGCGAGCGCTCCTTCGCGGCCTTGGTCGATTTCTTGCTGACGGGCCGTGCGCTGCGTGGCGGCGTCAGCCAACACGCCCGCAAGTTGCTGTTGGCTCGCCGCTTGCCTCGCGCCGATTTCTTGATCGACATTGGCGATCGCTTCGGCCAGTGCGAAGGTATCGTCGAACAGCGATTGAACGTAAAGGATGCCCTTCGCAAGTACGCCTTGCGCCGTGAGCCATGAGTCGGTCACGAACGACGCGAAGAGCCCCCAGGCGGCGGTCATGCCGGTGGTGACATCGGCCCAGATAGTTTGGACGCTGGCAAAACCTTCGGTTGCCAGACGGGCGAGACCGAAGACCGCCTCGGTCCAGAGCGCGAGGAACGCGTCCTTGAACTCAGCCCATTTGGACTTCAGGAACACGACGCCGCGGGTGAACTCGGCTTGGATCGTGAGCCAGAGCACGCGAACGGCGAGAGCGATGTCGCCGGCGGCCAGCGCATCGCCCACCGCCTGGAACGATTCGACCATGCGGCCGGCGAAGGCCGAAACGGCGTCGCGGACCGCTTCGAAAGCGGCCTGGCCGCTTTCAGTATATTGAATGGCCGCCGCAGCGAGCGCTGCGATGGCCGTTACCGCCAGCCCAAGCGGGGATACGATCGCGGCGGCGACGGTGCCGATCAGGGCGAGTCCGGAACCCAATGCGCCGATCACCGCGCCAGCTCCGGCGATGGCCGAGCCGATCGCGACGATGGTTGCTCCGGCCGCTGCGATCCCCACGCCGACCTTGAAGATCGTGGCCAACAACTCGCGGTTGTCTTCCGACCAGCGAATCACGGTCGCGCCGATGCGAGCCGCCGCTTGAGCGAATTCATTGAGCGCCGAGGCGACCGCGCTGCCGATGGCGACTGCGATGCGCCGACCAATCGCGAGGACGGTTGCGAGCGAATCGCCAAACTCCTCGGCGGCCTGTGCATCCTCCGTGCTCATCGAGAGTCCGAGTCGGCGGGCTTCCTCGCGCAACAGTCGAATCCCTTCCGCGCCGTTCGAAAGCAGCGGTAACAGCTCGGTGCCGGAGCGACCGAACACACGAAGTACGGCAGCGGTGCGTTGCGCCGGGTCTTCAATCGCTGCGATGCCGCTAGCGATACGGGCGAACTGTTCGTCGGGGGCAAGACCTTGGAGATCGGCGAGTGAGAGACCCAGCTTGGCGAACGATTCCTGCGCTTCAGCCGAACCGTCCGCTGCGGCAACGAGGTTCTTCTGCAGAAACTTGATGCCGGTCTCCAGGCTCGATAGCGAAGTGCCGGTCTGGTCAGCAGCGAAGGCCAATTCCGAAAGTGCCTCGACCGAAGCGCCGGTGCGTTGGCTCATATCGACGAGTTCACTGCCGACATCCGCGAAGACCTTGGCGGCGGTCAGGAACGGCGTCACGATCGCGGTGCCAACGCCCGTAAGTCCCGCGCCGATCTTGGCGAGTCCTTGGCCGAAGGACGTCATCCGCACGCTCACGCGCGCGAGCACGCGTTGCAGCTGCGAGTCATCGGCGAAGATCTCGACGAAGGCCCGTCCGGCGCGGATGGCGTTGGTTTCAGCCACTGCTGAGTCCTCGGTCCACGAACAGGTGCTTCAAGATCGACAAGTCTTCAGCCACGTCATCCACCTTGGGGCGTTCGGCCAACTGCAAGCGATCGCGATAAGGGTGAAAATCCACGGCAGTGAAAGGCTCGCGGCGTTTCTTCTCGTCGCGCCACGCGTTGGCCAGGATTACGGACAGTTGCACGGTGCGATTCCACTCGGAGATCTCGCGGGCCTCGCACATCCGCACCAATTCAGCCAGCGTGAACGACCAGGGGGCGACGCCGACGATGCCGGCCGTTTCCCAGATCAGTCGTTCGGCGAGCTCAGCTTGCTCAACTGGCGAAAGCGGTTTTCGATGTCGTTCTCGATCGTGTCGGGGTGCAGTTCCGCTTCCGCCAGGCTGAATACCTTCGCCGTGCCCCGATCGATCGCCGTGCGCAGTTTTGTTAGCGCCCTGCGCTGGCTCGCGGGGAAAAAATCGATGATTCCGTCGATGAGCGCGGTGGCGGCCTGTTCCAAAACGTCGCCGGCAAATAGTGCGGCGAATTGTTCATCCGACAGCCCGGCCGCATCGACTTGTGGCTTCACCACCGCGTAAAGCGTGTCGACCAGCTTCACCGGATCGAGCGCGAGTTCGGCGAGCGTCTTCCCGGATTCGATTACCCGTAAATCGACCTTGGCCAGATCAAGCGCCCGCTTCACGGCGGCCACATCGACTCGCACGTCCCAGGTCTTGCCAGCGGCATCACGAAAACTCGGCATCACTTCCTCCGATTAGGTAACCGTGAACCAGCTCGGCGCATTGGCGTCGTAGGTCGGCTTGGCCGCGACATCAACTGTCAATGCTTCGCGCAGGTTTTCATTCCGAGTGAAGCGATTCACCATGCAGATTGCCCGCAAGCCTTGCGACCCCGTGGTTGCGACCAAGCCGTCGAGCACCAAGAACTCCATGGTGGTATCGCCGAGGAAGGAAGTACGGATGGCCGTAAAGTCGGTGTCGGCCGTATCCCAGAGCATCCCCCATTCGATCGTGGCGCTCTTGAGAGTCGCGACAACTTGCTCCCACCCGTTGCCACCGCGCGTGGTGACGTCGGCCTCACCTTTTTCAAGATTCAGCCGCAGGTCCCGCACGTTGTTGATCAGTTCCCAGACGGGCGTGCCGTAGGTGCCCGTATTGCGGTAGAGCTTGGCGTTCAAGCCGAGGACGAAGGCCATATGGAAAGTCTCCTCGTTACTTCACGGCGTTCCGCCAGAGCGGGGCCAGTTTCGGTGTTTCCTTGGCGAGCGCCGGCCCCATAAAGGGTCGGGCTCGATAGTTCTGCATTTCCAGTTGCTTCGTGCGCAGATTCCTTCGTCGCGTGCGCCCGCCATGTTCCAAGAGTTCCAGCACCCGCGGTTCGGGCTTGTTCAACTTAGCCGGTCCGACGACCACGCTTTTACGCGGGCGGTCGTAGCCGAAGAAGATGAATCGCTTGAGCAGTCCGACGTGGGAACTCGGCGGCTGACCGGGCTGGCTGATCCGACGACGTGGACGGATGCTGGACCGTGCGGTGGTACGGACGAAGGCTCCGAACTTCGATAGCGCGCGGCGCGAAGTGCGATCAACCGCACGGGTCACGGCCGGAGCGTCGAAGAAGCTGGCGCGGAATTGTCGGATGCCGAACTTCATGCGATCGTCACCAAGGCGTCGCGGACCATCTCGGCCAACAGCGTGTCGGCCAGGTTGCTCATGTGGAGCGTGTCGTAGTTGTATTCCGGACGGTAGGCGTAGCTGGCCGGGTTCCGTAGCACGTCGTAAAGCTCCACGAACGCGACCCGCGGGTTCGCCACGTACTTGGTGCGGATGTAGGCGTTCAGTGTTTCGAGCGCGATCTGATCGATCGGGCTCCAGCTGGCGTGTGTGCCGAAGGGCGGAATCGTGATGGTCACGACCCCCATGTTGTCAGCGATGGCCTCGGTCATGATCCGGTCATAGAACTCCAGCTGCGGCCCGGTGCCGTTCTTGACGTTGTTGGTGCCGCCCAACAGCGCGAGCCGTTCGTAGCCCTTGCCGCGAATGTTCGTGCCCCAGCGAGCGTAGAGGTCGTCGAGCTCCTCGCTGCCGACGCCATGATCTGCTACGCCGATCGCATACCCTGACGAACCCATGGCGATCGCGAGGTCGTCGGCGTAACCATCGGGCTGAAGCGTGAGCGAATCGCCCAAGGCGGCGACGCGATAGATCGGTCCGAATTTCATCCGAAAGTACGCTCGCAACTGCGCCGCTTCGGCGTCGGAGAGCAGGGCGTTGGTGATCAGCACTTCGGCAATGTCGCCGGCGAAGTAGCTGGTGACGCTCGTTCGCTGCAGCGCGCCGAGCGTGACGTTATCACGACCCGTAGCATCGGCGAACCAGACGCCGGTGTTGCCGGTCGAATTCACGTCCGTGAGCGGTTCCTGATAGGCGTCGATCTCGACGTTCGTGGCCGAACCGTTCGAAAAAAACCGCAACAGATACCAGGCTCCGCGACGACTGTAGCCGGTCGGCGTGCGGAATCGCTGAGCGGCCGCCGCTCCTTGGTCCCATTGGTATTCCCAGTCGCCCAGCGAATTGACGGTCACGTACCAGTATTGGCTCGTGGTGGCTTCATCCGCCGTGGCGAAGGGAACAGCCGTGTTGGTCGCGTCGCTCTTGATCAGCATCCACAGTTCGCCAGCTTCGCTGGCGAATGCGTCAGTGGCCGCATAGCGCAAGTAGTGGCTGGTGCCATTGAAGCGTAAGAACCGACGGGCGTTCGGGCCGCTGCCATCGGCGATCAGTGTTGGTCCGGAGCCCGAGACCTCATTGAAATCGATGCTCGCACCCACGCGACTCGTCCACGTGACAACCGCTTCGTTGTGCGCCGCCGACTGTCCGCCCGACTTCTTCACATTGGGCGCGAAGTTGGCGTCCAACCAGCAGGCGACCTTGGCGAGGTCAATGGGCTGAAACAAGCTCGATGGCGTGCCGAAGTGATAAGCTGGCATTCACCACGCTCCTTGTCGCTTGGCACCGGGGATGATCTGCAAGAGCGGCGTCCCGCCCGCAGCGCGAAACCGCAACTCGCGGACGCCTGGACCGATCGTGACGCTCGTCGGACTGCGCAGCACAAGCTTGTCGCCGTCCGGCATCAGGTCGGGGCTGACGATTCCCTCGACGGAAAAGAACACGAGTGCGCTATCCGCGTTGCCAGCGTCATCGAGCCCCAGGTGCGCGACGGCATAGTCCCGGTCGCTCGAGAGCGTCACCGATTGCTCGGCTGCGCTGGTCTTCACCAGGCTTGGTTTATCGTCGATCACGGTGGGTTGGGCCATGCGTCACCTAGCCGATCGCCGAAAACTTGAGGTTCAGCACACTCGCGAACTGCCGCTTCTGATCCAGGGACTCGATGTCGAAGATCGGGTCGTTCGTAATCTCAATGCAGACCGCCGCGGGACTCGCGATCGTCTTTCGTCGAAAATGGTTCTTGATCTCTTCCACCAGCAGCATCAGCGGATCGAGTTCCGCGTTGCCTTCCGCCGTCAGTCGCTTCAACACGCCGACGTCGATGGTGTATTCCTCGTCGTCGTTGGCCCGGCTGGCGATCGCGGTCGAAAAACCGCTTGGGGCCACCAGCACGCTCAGGCTGGCGGCATCCTTCAAATCGATCTTGGGAACGTAATGACGCGTGGCCGTGAACGCCATTGAAAAACTGCCGGCGTTGAGCTCGGTCACTACTGCCTCGGCAAGGTCGACGATCTTAGCTGCCACCGCTCGCTACTCCGTTCCCACGAACTTGGTATGAATCCGCAACTGCTGCTCGAACGAATCACTCCATCGCCAGTGGTCTTCGCCCGCCAGCGGCATCACTTCGAACACATCGGTGTGCGTTGCTCGCGGAAGCTTGATCCGGTCGCCTCGCTCGGGCAGTGTCAGGTTGTCCGCCAGCACAACGTCAGCTCCCGCAATCAGAAAATCCCATTGCTCGTGCCGTTCCAACGCTCCTGCGGTGGTTTCAACCAGCACGTCTTTCCTTCCGACCGTGGCCTGCACCTCGACCGACTCCGCGCCTCGCGTGTACGTGACGGTCTGGGAGCCATGCTCTTTGAGCTGACTCGCCAGGAACGTCGCGCCGGTTTCAAACAGGTCTGCCATCGTTTACCGCGAGATGATTTCCACATCCAAGATGTCGAGCCGCACGATGTTTGCGGCGTTGGCCACCGACCAGGTGGCGCTCACGATCAAGTCCTGCGGCAACGTGGTGTCGATCGTCGAGGAGGCCTTGAGGAACGGCTTGGCGGTGACCGTGCCCGGCACGCCGAGGGCCTGAAGACCGGTGGCCACAAACGTTCCGCTCGCCCCCACTGTGCGAATCACCAAGTCGGCTTCGATGTACCAGATGTCGTTCGTGGCGGGATCGACCGCACCGGTTGAGACGATCGATGTGCCGGTGGTGCCGCCGATCTTGAGTTGGATGGTGAGCGTGTCGGTGGAGTTCTGATTCGACACGATCCCCTGCGCCCGGACGCGGATCACGTCTCCCTTCTTGAGGCGGTTGGCCGGAATCGTGATCGACTTGTTGAACGGCGTTTCGGTCGTGGTGTTCAGGACCGAGGAGCTCGCCGCATCGGTCGAATAGGCCAACGGCACTTCGAGTGTCGTGACCAGCTTCACGCGCACGCTGCTGTCATTGTTGGCGGCGGCGCGAATGCACTTGCCCAGATAGGCGTTGCCACCACCGATCGTTACCGCACGATCGTTGAGATCGTCCCAGTAAACGTTGTCGCCCACTTCGAAGGTGGTGAAGACGCCGACTTGCTTGGCGACATCAAACACGCCTTCGATCGCCAGTGCGCCTAGCCGACCAGCAGCGATATCGGCGCTGGCGATCCCGACGAATTCCGCGTTCTGGACGACAATGTCACCGCCGGTGACGGCCACGGCCGGCGTGTAATCGATCCGAGCCCCGGTCTGGACGTAGGTTGCTTGAGCCATGATTGGAATTGCCTCGTATATATGGAGTGATTACACGCCGTCGGCCCGGATCGCCGCCCGGAAATCCTGCATGGCGACGCCGAAGTCGAAGTAGCATCGCCACTGAATGCCGAGCGTGTTGAAGTCGGTTTCGCCCGACTCGATCGTGGGGGTCGTGACGCCGTTCAGGTACGCGATTTCGAGCGCCGCCACATCCGCCGGATTGGCGAACAAATACCAAGCGATCGTGCTGGAGCCCGCCAGCGCTTGAGCGTTCAGATATGGCGACGCCACTGGACGGAAACGTCCCGCGTGCGGGTTGCTTGCCGGTTTCGGCTTATCGGTCGTGGTCGATTCGTTGACGACTCGTTCGCTGAAGAGCTGCTCGGCCACGACCTTGAGGCCGGTCGGCACGAGCATCAGCGCCGGTTCCAAGGCCACCGGTTCGCCTTGCTCGTCGACCTGGTCCATAAACTTTTGTTCGGCGAGCGTGATGCCCGATACCGAAAGCGCAGATGTCGAGCCGGTAAGCAAGTTCTTGTTGCCGACCGAGAAGAAGCTCGTCGGGTTCGAAAGCAACAGCGTGAAGACAGCCTTCTCGACGGCGATCGCACTCTTGCGCCCGAGGAAGCGGCTCGTGTCGACCAGCGCTTCGAGATCATCGTTATGCAGCTGCTGGCGATTCAGGGCGACCATCCCGCCGTAGGTTGCGAGCTGGTTCTGGTAACCCTGCTCGCCGAGCGTGAGGTGCTTGAGCTCGCCGTCGGGACCGACCTGTTCCATGCTGCCGGCCATCGTCATCCGATAGCGGGTGTGGACTTTGAAGTCGGTGTGATTCGCCGTGCGGCAGAAATTCTGGCTCACTCGCGGAACCGCCAGGTAAGCATCCAGCAATGACTTGTTGGCTACGTTCCCCAAGATGCCAGGGAGCGAGATCGTGGAGAAACCGCCAGACGCCCGCAGTTGGCGATCCGCCTCGAACGCTGCTTGGATCACTTCGTCATCGATCTTACCCGGTCGGATCGAACGACCCGCCGCGCGAATGTATTCGTAGAACAAGGTGCCGATCGAGGCTTTTCGCAGCTTGGCCGCATCCATCGCCTCGAGCGTCTTCTGGTCGTAGCTTTTTTCGATCAGCTCGGCGCTGACGCCGGCGCTCCGGCAAAGCGCCGCTTCGAGCGGTTTTCCAAGGAGCGGCGAGCTATCGCCACCATGAATCGCGGGGGCCGCCGGGCGCGAAGCCCGCAGCACTTCGAGTTCCGTGCGTGTGGCGTCCCAGCCTTCTTCGACGGCCTGAGCGGCGATGCCGGGATGTCGCGTGGCGATCTCGCGGACCTTGGATTGACGCTTGAGCTCCGCAGCGGCGCTCGCCCGAAGTTCCGTTACGTGATCGGCGGTGTCGACCACGGCCGTACCGTTCGCGTTGGCGGCGACAGGTTTCTCTTGCCCGGCGTCGAACATCGCCCGCAGACTCACCTGCTGGCTGTCATTGAGCTCGGCCAGTTGGAACCCCTTGGCGTCGAGCCATTTTTCAAAGTCCATCGAATCTGCCTCCAAAGTCGGTTGCGCTTGGGCGGCAACACGTGCGCTGGTTTGATCGTCCGCCCCAAGCGTGACGAAACTGACTTCTTGCAAGGTCGCCTTGCGGGCGATGTAGACCGGTCCGTGGACCTCGCCGCCATTGGCCTGCGCCGTCTTGCCCGCCGGCACGAAGACCGCCTTCTCGACGAGCGCTCCGACCGACGCCTGCCACGGAAAACCGTTGATTGAACTGGCCACGACCTCTTGCGCGGCGGAGCCGGCACCCGAGATCAAGCCGTCGACCAAGAGTGAATTCCCCTCGACGCGGATCTGTTCGGCATGACCGACGCGTTGCCGCGTGTCGTGATCCAGCAAGATCGGCTTCGCACCGCGCAAGCGACGCAACCCGGCGAGGTCGACCACGACCGGCGCATCCCAGCCGGCAACTAGCATCGCCGCGCCGGTGTAAGCGGTCATGTTGAAACGGCGCAGGGCCTGCTCGCCATCGCCAGTTGCTTCCAACAGGCGAACCGCGTCCGCAGCACAGGTCATGTGAATTGCGCCGGGCATCCGTTTCATGGATCGCTATTCCTCCACCACGGCTTCTTCGGTGTCTTCATCTGCCGGCTCGTCGTCCGTTTGCGCTACCTCCGCCGGCGCAAGTCCTAACTCGCGCATGAGCGCGACTTCCTTGGCCCGCTGCCGGAGAGATTCTTCCCAGTCGCGTCCTTGACGGGCGTATTCGTGCGCGAGCGTCGTGGTGTGATTCGCCAGTCGCTGCGATTGCGCGAGCGCCTCTTTGGCTGGATCAACATGCTCGTGGCCGTCCCAAAACCACTGATGGGCGAGCGTGGCGATCGGCGGCAGTTCGTCCGGTAGAAGGCCGGGCACGAGCGCCGCTTCGTCAAACCAAGCGGCCAGAATGCGGTCGAGGATCGTGACCTCGAGTTGCGCCTGCTCGACGCGGAGCGCCTTGAAGTACGTCTGATGATCCAGACGACCGGAGGCGTAGTTGTAGCCGGAAGAATTGCCTGCCGCGATGTTGAACGGCATGTTCAGGCAGCGAGCGATCTCGTTCAGAAGTTCGTGCTTGAATTCGGCGTAGGTGGTGGCTGGCTGTTCCGCTTCCATCTGGCTCATCTTCCAGCCGCCCGGCATCGTGAGCAGCGCCCGCTTTTCAAGTTCGATCGGTTCGAACGGTTCGGCGGCGTCCGCTTCGCCGTTGGCCGGCGCGTCCGTGTAGAGGATGCCCGCGAAGTCAGCGGCGGTTTCGGCAGCGCCCAGGACCGCGAGCGTGAACCGCCGCAATTGGGCAAAGAGCGGAAGGGCCGGCATGATGTCAGGGACGCCGCGGGCCTGGCCGGGACGATCGGCGCGAAACCAATGCAGTACTGCCTCGGCTGGCAGGCGATCAAACTCTTGACCGAACGCGGCAACAGAATCGCCCGGGTGCTGACGCAGAATGTGGTATTCCACCGGGTTGCCGAAGCGATCGAACACGATTCCGTCGACCGCCTGCGTGCTGTAGGCGCTCAACAGCGGCGTGGTGACTTGCTCGGCTTCGACGAGACGCAGATCGAGTTGGATCGGCGTCAAGATCGCCGGGTTACTGGTGAGCAGTGCAAACCCTTCGCCATCCTCGGCGCGGGCGACCCGCAGAGTGCGCAGCTTGTCGGCCAAGTTGACGGCCCTGGCCCAGGCCGCGAATTCTCGCTCGATCCGTCGATTCGCCGGCACGCTCTCCGAAAGCATCTGCAAACGCGGGCCGGTCCCGATCACGTCGTTGGCGAGCGTCAACACGATCCCGCGGGCGTAACTATTGTTGGACACCTCGTAACGAGCTCGGTTTCGCAGAACGCGACGCACTTCGGGGCTGTTGGCGGCGTTGGCGGAGAGCCCGTCGGCGTTCGCCCAGTGTCGGCGGTTCTCGTCGTTGGTGACGGCCGCGTCGTAGCGGGCGCGGACGAACCGCGATCGCCGACTTGGCGTCGGGGTCGCCGGCGAGAACAACTTGGACAACCAACGGACCACTTAGGCGGTTCCCGAGGGGATGAACTTGTTGAGCCGGAGGCCACGTGATGGCTTCTTCGCGGCGTCTTTCGAGGCCAGGTAGCGATCCGCCGCGATCTGGTCGGCGAGACTGTGCTGCTCAACCGAGCCAGCGTCGCCCGACACTTTGGCCGGACCAGCAGCGTTCTCGCGAATCTTGGTTTCGAGTTCGTCAGGCATGGTATTGCCCCCAAGACAACTAGCTTGACGAGTCAACGAAAAAAGGCCACGCAGGGATGCGGCCCCGCATGGCCTTTAGAAACGCTCAGTGGTGTCGCCACCGAGACTTCTTCGATTTATTCTATCGGCTGACCTGCTTCTCGTTCGGGTTTTGCAACAACAATCGGAACGCTGGCCAAGAATTGTTCCATCCGTGTAACCCACGCCTGCTTAGAATCATCAGTGACCTTCGATCGCCGAAATCTCGTCAGGCGACAATTGCCATTTTTGGCATAATGTCAGAGCGCCTTGAATCTCTTGCGCGACGTGTGGCAGTCGGAGCTCCGGAGAGGAAATCGCCTCTTCGCTGTTCACGAATCGCCAATCGTTCGGCGTGCCAAGTTGTTGTTCCACTTGTTCATTTGTCACTTCAATGCCTCGGACAAATGGAACGTGGTCGGGAGATGTCGGATCGAAAATATACGAAAAGTCCATAGCCCATGGCCGGGACGCAAACAATGGAGCATCGGGAGACTTGAAAAACTCGGCGCGGACCGCGTGGTCAGTGTGCAAATGGCCCGCATAGGAGCCGCAGTCTTTACCCTTCAGCTTTTCGAGGTCAGGTAGCGGCACGTCTTCGTTCCATTCATACTGCTTAAATGGTCCATTGATGTCGACGTCCATGAGCCAGGTTGCACGACCATCTTTTGTGACGGCGGCCGTGTCAATGGTCAGCATAGCCGTGCGCAGTGCCCACTCAATCCGTGTGCTTCTTTTTTCGTACCACTCTTGAGTCATGATCATGTGACCCAAACTGTTTGCGGTGAACGCGATTCCGCCGGGAATCCTATGGTCATGCCACCATCTTCCTTCTGCTGCACTGGCAAAGTAATCGACCGAAAACGTAAACTGCCATGTTTTCTGGGTGCCTGGATTCAAGAGATACAAAGATTCGCTGACGATGTCGTTTCCCTCGCTGTCCATCGCGTTGGACCAGCCAGCAAGTTGCTGCAATCGAAGCGAGAACTGGCGTAGCGATTCGTCCGGTGCCGCAAACGCTAACCGTTGCGACGCAACGACGAGCATGAATCCATGAAGGGGTCGACCACGAAACGCGCGGCGCTTCCACAGAAGTCTTGACTCAAGAATCTTCTGAGAGACATGTTCATCTGATTCGAGCAAGTCTCGATCAGTCAAAAAACAGTACTGCAGTTGTCCCTTCGCAGCGGCAATGCGCCCAAAGAGGCATGGCTGCTCTCGCTGCAACCAGGACTTAAGCGACTCCTCGCGTTCCGTATCATAGGCGAATGGATGGAACAATACTCTGTTAACAATCTGCGATTCCTCCGAAAATGGATTCGAATCTCGCCAACGGTCCACGGTTAGACCGTCATACAATGCTTTTAGAGTTGTTGTCATGAGCCGATTGGACTTAAAGAACCGAACTTCTTGATTGTCACCGGAAAACCGTGCCAGCCATCACGCAAGTATTCCAGATCTGGCGGCCGGTTTGAAGACAGATAAAGCACGATCGCCTCCTGTCCATCTTTAAGGCCGATTCCGATCGAAACCAGCCATGATGGACGGCCAATATGCTCTCGAAGCTCTGTTGCAGCTTCTTGAATGCTCATCAGATGCCGTGTTGCGCAACGAGTGAAATACCGCCAAAAAGCGAAAGGACGTGAGAGATGGGCATCATCAAACCGTAGTCGCCTGTCTTGTTGGATGAGAATAGCACACCAACGGCGTACTTCGCATCTTCGCTGACCACGAGTGACCCTGAATCACCGGGAAGGGCAAAATGCGGCCCATCACCCATCACGTACCACATGTTTTTGAACCAAACGGTTCCCTTAAAATACTTTGTTTGACAGGGGATCGGAGTGGGCTCGTCGATGAGGGCTTCCACCGTACCGAAAGACTTTCCAGTCGTACGACCGGTTTTCATGACTTTCAGACCAGCCGATGGGCTCAGTATGGCGGAGGGCGTATCGTAGCCTTGATCGTCGCCCTGCCACGAACTCACCTTTGAAGGATCTGGGATCAATCCAATCGCGACGTCTTCCACACATGGATGCACGAGTTCTGGGTCTCCGCTGCGCAGCGGTACGATTTCAGAATGTCGTGCAATTTCGCCAGGGGAGCGGAGTTGCGGTGCGGCGTCGACATTTGCTGGGGCAAGGATAGGCATGTTTACCGGCGTATGATTGCACGCCCCGAAAACATGGTTGTTGGACAGTGCAAAGAGTTGGCCATTACGAGAGACGATTGCTCCGAAGGTTCCGGCATACTCCGCACCTGCAGGGGCACACGAGCTCCCACAGGCAATGCGCTTCATCCGTTCGAACACATGTGGTTGTCCAGTATTCCCGTGAGCTAGCTCCGGCTTAATGTTCACGCCGCCGATTTTTCGAATTGTTACACTCACTCCATTGACTTCGACGGGCAACTTGCGAAAGTCTCGCGCCGAACCTTTTGTGGCGTAGATCACAACGCCGGGGTTTTCCTTTCCATGTTCAAACCCGACTGCCTGCACCTCCATACCGACGTAGGCTTCACTAGCATCCCACAGAGGCTGAGCATTCTGGATTGCCGCAAGTTGCATGCCGACTCCTTTTGTACCGATCGGCGTACCGACTGCCGAATATCGACCTTCTTCGCGAAATCTTTGAGCCAAAATCGCTGCCGCCTTTTTTGCCTTTAGAACTGCACTGCCCACGCGACGCCCCCGTTTCTATGTTTTTGGTGGTTGCCCACCTTCAAACTTAACTGGTCGTGCTTCACTCTGCCATATGGGGGCCTTCCATCCCCCGATTGGGTGCTCCCAGGTCGAAAGCCGCCTGCGACACTTCAGGCATTCTCGCCGGCGCATGATCACGCCAGCCGCTGCAGCGCGCGTGTATACTACTCTGGTCCGATTAGACCCACATTGGGGACAAATCAGCCCCTTTGAATCATTGGAATTGACGTCAAATTGTTTCGACTTCATGGTCATGAACGCTTCCTCTGTAGCTGTGCGAAACTGACTCGATCTCGTCGCGCCGGCGTGGCATTTCCTCCCGTTCCCTCAAGCGCGGCCCCCTGGATCGACGCGGCAACGGCCGCTCCGACAAGGCAGTCCAGCCAATGGTTATCCGCCCGCTCCGGGCGCAGCTTCCATTCGTCCACCGTCCGTCCTCGCCCTTCGGTCTTTACCCGATATTCACTTGTCAGATGTTCAGCCAGTAAGCGGTGCAGATCGGCGCGATCGCCGAAAAGGGACAAACAACCTCGGCCGCCCATCGGTACAGCCAACCGGGCATGCACGAACGTCTTCCAGTAATTGGTGTCGAATACCGTGTGACGGACCGCCCGCTTGCCGGCGACGTTGGGCATCCGCCAGTTGTGGCCAATCCGGTCGCCGGGGCGGCGTTTGTACTCGGAGAACGGTTGGCTCGAAGCGCCGACGAAGTGACCGTGGCTCGGCATCACGATACCGGCATGCGCCGACTGGCGGCAGAACTGGTAAACGACATCGGTCGACGAGCCCCAGTTCGCGTCGACCAGACAGCGCTCGATCCGTAGCATGGCCCCGTCGTCGCGACGCCATTCACGGTTTAGACGATCGCGGGTCAACCGATCGAGGCCGGCGTAGATCGCCCCTTCGAGGCCGCTGGCGGCCGTCACGATCGGAAGCGTCTGCCGCACGTCACGCAACGTGAAGTGCGCTCGCTTCTGATCCGGGTAGGTGCCGTAGTCAATCACGTAGCCAGTGAAATCGTCCTCCCAGGCCGCCACGAGGTAGAAGAGGATCGACGCCTGCACATCGACAAACATCGTCAAATGGCTGCAACCGATCGGAACATCACTGCGGCGCAATCGGTTGAATTTGGCCGCGATCTGATCGGCGGTGAGCTCGTCGTCTTGAGCAGTAGCCGCGGGTAATGGTTCGTTCTGATACTCCGCGAAGAACGCCGCTTCGTCTTGGAGCTTTAAGTTCATCGCATGTTGAATCGCCGACAGCTCGTCGTGATTGAACCGTTCTGGCCAGGCAATGACCGCCCCCTCGTCCATCGCCTCGCGGTTGACACCATAGAAATCGGTGGCCTCCTCGCCATGTCGCTCCGCTCGCAGGCTCTCAGCGCGAACCTCGGCATATTGCTGCCATAGTTTCTCGTTGGCGGGAAAGGCGTAGACCATCTTGGTGCGCTGCCCGTTCCACTCTGGGTGCTTGTCGCGCGAAAGAATGTTGTCCGCCATGTCGCTCGGGCGGATCACGGTGCAGGGCATGATGCCGGAGATTTTTTTCCCCGGGCCAGCGAGGCCGAGCACGGCACCAGCCAAGATGCTTTCGCGCGTCGCGCACTGCGACAGCGAACGTGCTGATTCGTCTGTCTGAGGATCATCGAGCACGACGAGCGTCGGGCGCACCGTGTGACCGTCAGCACGCTTGTACTTCATACCGCGAATGCGTCCCGTGATCCCTGCCACCTTGATGATCGCGCCACTGGCCTTGCTGCCGGGCATTGTGGGAAGCACGATCTCCCGAGCGGTCCAACCGATGTGCGTGCGATCGCCCTGGTAAAGCTGCCCGTTACAACGATTGGCGATGCCATCGAGCGCCTGAATCGGGAACATGACCTCCGGAAAGTCTTCGAGTAGAAGCTCGTTCCCGTCGAGCTCCATCTTGATCGACTCGAGCATGTCCATTGCGTGCCCTTCGTCCGAGCCGATAAGACAGACGAATTCGCGGTGGCCATAGAGCACCGACCAAATGCAGGCACACTCACAGATAGTCGTCTTGCCGGAACCACGCGGCATCGCCATCGCAAAGAGGCCGCCGCGTAGGACGGCCTCCTCGATCTTGGCGATGACTTTCAAGTGGTCCGATGACCAGGGCAGGTGGAACGTCAGCGGGAAGTAGGAATCGCAGAACAGCCGAAAATCGGAAGCGGCCTTGGCCTTTCGCTCCGGATTCACGATGTCTGGCAATTCACCGATGTCCCGCCCAGCGATGGCGAGGGCGACGTTCCGTGCCCGGGCACGATCCTTCATCCGTTCGTAAGGATCGCCGCCCGGTTCCGGCTTAGGCGCGTGTCGCTCCGCGAAGAGCCAGGCGACGTAACGCAACAGATCAACGTGCCGCGCGTCACCGATACGCAGTCCCGCCCTTGTGCGATGGCGATGCAACTGCCGCTCGTTGATCACTTCGCCGAGCGGCGTCGAGTTCAACAAGCGGCAAAGCTCGCTGGGTCGCAGTTTGCGGGGATCATTCGCCACGCGCCATCTCCTTCACCAGCCACGCGGCGAAATGGACCAGGTTCAGCGTGCCGTCTTGGTTCGTCGGCGCGCCCAGCACGACGTCCTGTTCCAGCATCTCGGCCGTGATGGCTTGGCCACTCGCGGCGCTCAACACGCGGGCGGCGTCCACCAATTGCAGCCGTAGCGGATTCATCGCGGAATGTAGCGAGTCGCTAGTTTTTTGGCCGGCCATGCTAAGGAGTTCTCGCTGAAAATAGTCACGAATTCTCGGCGGATTCAGCCGCAATTCGCTGGATGATTCCGCCCGTGCTGGTAGATGTGTGACACACGCGAACGAGATTCGCGACCAACGAACGAAAGGCCCAAACGATGCCCGCCAACGACGACCTCGACCCCGGGTACGACTTTGAGATCACTAAGACCACGCGCCGCGCCGCCGGCGCGGGCACCTGGGTGATTGGCCGGATCGCCGGATACCGCTTCGACGCCCTGGTCTTCCCCGAACACGCCGAATGCTCGGATTGGGAATTGGGCGAGAGCCGCATCTCGAAGCTTTGGTTGCAACGTAGCGCCGACCGCGCGACGGTCTTCAATTGGGATCGCGGGGCGGACATCGCCGCCGCAAGCGACGAAGTGCAAGCGATCGTCGACTTCCTGGCCGCGGGCCTCGCGGACCACCTCTACGCCTAACCCCACGAACGGAACCCATCGCCATGACCACCAACGACGAAACGCCCCGCACGTACAGCGGCCCGTTCTTGCGAACGCTGCATGTCCTGGAACGCACACTACGCCGCCATCTCGACGAATTGCACAAGATCGATTGCGAAGACGTGGACGCCGCCGAAGCGATCGTGTTCGCCATCGAGGCCGCACAAACATCTCTCGACCACACGCAGGCAGTAAGACGCCAGCACCGATGCGACTAACGAGCCGGCCGAGTGGTCGGCTCATTTCATTTCTGTTCCCCGTTTCTGAAGGAGAACCAATATGGCTGCGAAGAAAACGACGACGAAGAAGAAGCCCTCGACAACGAAAAAGGCCAAGGTCGTTCCCGCGCCGAAGCCCCGCTCTGCGAAGGCCAAGCGCGAGGCCAAAGAGAAGAAGTTGAGCGCCCTCGACGCCGCGGCAAAGGTGCTCGCCGAAACTGGCGAACCGATGACGACGAAGGAACTCATCGACGCCATGGCCGCGAAGGGCTACTGGACGAGCCCCGGCGGGAAGACGCCAGAACGCACGTTGTACTCGGCGCTCGCTCGTGACGTCGAAGCCCGCGGCAAAGAGTCGCGGTTCAAGAAGGGTGAACGCGGCAAGTTCCTGGCCAACGCCTAAGCGGAGAGATGACGATGCACGAACTTTCAGATGCCATCCGCCAGGTGACTGCCAAGGTCCAACGCGAAATCGATCAGGGGCGGCGATCCCGTTCGATCGATGCGGTCGACTTGGTCGAAGTGCTACTGGCGATCGCCGACCAGCTTGAACCGTTTGTTCCGGAGTCGAACGCAAAGACGCCCTAGCGCCGCGGCCGCCAATAGGTGCGCCGCAAGACGACGCCCCACGTTTCGCACGTGCGGGCGTTTCGTCGTTGGTCGCTCGGCTTGCCAACCTCTCCGACCGGTCGCGAAACGGGCGAACGTAGGCGTTCACGTCGCCACCTCGGCGAGCGCCACGCGTTCGGCCTTCTTGCCGGTGAATTTTTCGAAGCGCTGCACGATGACGTCACAATAGAGCGCGTCGAGTTCCATCAGGTACGCCCGTCGGCCCGTCTGCTCGGCGGCGATCAACGTTGATCCACTGCCGCCAAATAGGTCCAACACATTCTCGCCCGGGCGCGACGAGTATTGCATCGCCCGCACTGCCAGCTCGACCGGTTTCTCGGTGAGATGCACCATCGACTGTGGGTTGACCTTCTTGATGCTCCAAACGTCGACGGCGTTGTTCGGCCCGAGGTAGAGATGGGCAGCGCCCTCTCGCCAACCGTAGAAGCACCACTCATGGTTGCCCATGAAATCCTTGCGGGTCAGAACTGGATGCTCCTTCACCCAGATGATAGCTTGTGAGAAGTAGAGCTCGCAGGCCTTCAGTACCGGCGGATAGTTCGCGCAGTTGGCATAACCGCCCCAGATGTAGAACCCTCTTCCCGGCGCGAGCACTCGGGCCATATTGCCAAACCAGGCAGAGAGCAGTTCGTCGAACGCAACATCGCTCACGAAGTCGTTTGCCAACGGTCGATCTTTGGCACGCAGCTTCTTCTGTGTCGGCTTGGACTTCTCCGGGTGGCGCGCCAGGTCGAGCGATTGATGGTGCTTGGGGCCGGCAAAGGAACTCAGGCCGGCGGCGATGGCGTTGTTCGAACGCGGCTCGACTTTGACGTTATACGGCGGGTCGCTATTCACGAGGTGGATCACAGCGCCGTCGAGCAACCGATCGACGTCATCCGGCTTGCTCGAATCGCCGCAGAGCAACCGGTGCTCCCCGAGAATCCACAAGTCGGCAGGCCGCGTGTTCGCTTGGTCCGGCGGCGCTGGCACATCGTCCGGATCGCACAGCCCGTCCTTCGCGGACGGATTGAGCAGCTTCAGGAGCTCGTCTTCGTAGAACCCCAGCAAACCGAGGTCGTAGTTCAGTGCCTGCAGCTCGCCCAACTCAATCGGCAGCAGGTCGTAGTTCCACTCGGCCAGCTCGGCCGTTTTGTTGTCGGCGATCCGGTACGCCTTGATCTGCTCGGGCGTCAGGTCTTTGGCGACATGGACCGGCACCTTTTCCAGGCCCAGGTGCTGGGCTGCCTTCCACCGCGTGTGCCCACAGATGATGACGCCCTCGGCGTCGACCACGATCGGCTGCCGGAAGCCAAACTCCCGGATGCTCGCCGCCACGGCAACGACAGCGTCGTCGTTGAGGCGAGGATTGCCGGCATAGGGCGTGATCTTGACAATCCGCCAGAGAGAGACTTGCATCGGAGTACCTGCGCAGAGGGATTCTCATGCTGGATACTCCGAGACGCGGAGTGCGGCCCTGGGAACCAAGGCGGCGGGCCGGGGGACCATGGAGACCGACCACTGGGGTGATTATAACAATTGTTGAAGCAAATTGAATCCAGTATGACCATGCTTACGCAGAACAGTTTGTCAGAAATGCCGTCTTATTGCCTGCGTCGGGATGCTGTGTTAGACGTGCCATGAGCAAACACCGGGGATACCGAAGTGGCGTCCCCAGCAAGTTTTCGCGAGCAATAATTCCTGGGATAGGCTGAGTAAGTCGCTTCCCCACACTCAGAGGTCTTTCGTGCCCACGCTTCCATTGGCCAGACGCGGAAAGAAACTTGTAAGCCGAAACTCGCTTGTCGAGTTTTCGTATTTCCCGACGTATCGAGGTGCTCGACGCGCAGGAATTCATACAAAAGTCTACACGACCGATGCATGGGCGGTAATCAAAGCAGCTGTTCGACAATCATGCCCAGCGATTGATCGACCAACAGCATCTGCCTTTGTAGATCAGGCAGAGGAGTTTTATCGTGCTGCTGCAAATGCACAGAGCCACTACGGGCGGCCCCTCTTGCTCTACTACGCCTTCATGAATCTCGCCAAGGCCCTCTGTTTGCACAGGGGAAATCGCAGTGTGCTCGGCAAGTCGCAACACGGATTGGAAGATGCCAACAACTCTGCAGCAGATCTGCTGAATGTAACATTAAATGCATATCCTTCTAACAACACCGTTCCTCCACCAAGGGGGCCTAAAATCAATGTGTTTCATGAGTTCTTGGTTTCGGCAACTGGTACTGGCCTCGCCGCACAGGAGACGTACCTAATGCGAGATATTCTCGCATCCTCGTTAGTTGGCCATCGTCTATGGACCGAAGCGGCGAATTCTGAGGATCGGTTCCTCAAATTGGTCTCCATGGACATCATGCACGACAGCAATTCGAATACGCTTTGGCTTCGCGCCTCAATTAAGAACAGCAGCCTTTCAAAGAACGGATTGACACGAGCCAAGGTGACGAGCGATGGCTTCGGCCCCGGATGGAGGGCCGTCAGAATGAGGGGAAACACCGGCACCGAGCTGGCAGTTTGGGAGCAGTTGCAGCCTGTGACATTCTCGCATCGGCCGTCGGACGTGCTCGAACAGTTGGCAGACACTGCGCGGCGATTGTTCTACCGCTCGCTCACAACTTCAGAGCCTTTCCGAAGCTACTACGTTTATGTGCCGCCGACGGGCTTTTCCAAGCCTCGGCAGCTTGCCTCTCGATATATTCTTCTATTCTTTCTGGGATCAGTGACCCGATATCGTCCAGCCGATTTTGCTACTTACTTGGATGGAGAGTTCGGTCCCTTTCTGGCGGAATTTTTAGCCTCCGAGCCCGGCCAAGGGCTGTTTGAAATGGCATGTCTGTTTGTGAATCGTGAAGTTGTCAGCGTCGGACTTGCATGAGACTTACTCGCATTGTTCGCTAGGAGAATTCTGATCCCTCTGGGGCCTCAATCACAATTCGCCCTCGACGTCCTTTGCGGCCGACAAAGCGAACGACGATCTGCACGCCGTTGTACTCGACGACACGTGACTCGCCCTCGGAGTACCAGTCCACGCTGCGGCATGGCGGCCGCGCGCAGTCCCGCAACGGTGGACATTCGCAGTTCGCGCGGTTATCAGCGGGGGGCATCTTCTCCTCCTCAGGAATTCGGACAATCAAAACAAACTGTGCCTAACCCGGCGGCTGTTCCCGCGGGCGTCATCTGGCGACTTTTGCCCGGGAGGAACCATGGCGTGGCGACAGAACCTCAGTATTTGCCGTGATTTTCGGGGTTTCGTCGCCGTCGCCAGTAACTTTTCATTGCGCAGTGCAAATAGCGGAAGAAAAAATGCGCGTTAGTTTTCATTCTTCTTTCCCATCTTGCCATTTCCCATTCTGCATTTCATTTTGAGTGGCGACGGCGACAGAACCCTCGTTTCTCTCGGGTTTTGAGGGGGTTTCGTCGCCACCAAGGGTCACCAAAAGTCGAAATGCCCGACTTGGACGCCCGCCATTGCCACTACCATTCTGGGCGAGCCAGTCACCGCAACCCTGACTCACCAGCCGCTGAAGGTCCGCTTCGGCCATCGACTCTTGGTTGCGATAGCGGCGAGGCCCACGCATCAGATCGCGTGTCGTGACGACGCCGCCCCGCTGGCGGATGTAGTCGATCAACTCACGGCACTCCCGCTGATCGGGGGTTTCGTCGATCATAGCGTAGATGCGTTTCGTCTCGGCCGAGAACCATCGCACCAACGCAATCCCGGCGGAGAGTGCCTCCACGCCGACGTCGGTGGGCGGCTGCCATTCGTCAACGGACATCCAAGACGCCAATTCACAAATGAGCGCCAGCCGAGCGGCGTACCCCGTCAGTTTGGCCCAGGCGGCGGAGAGGTCGCCGTGCAGGGCTATCTGTTCGTCCGCGTGAGCGTCGTGGAATTCGATCCAGAGTTTTTTGGCGTCGGGGTTGAGCGAAAGTAGCGTCGGGGCTGGTTCGCCCGTTTGCTCGTCGTACTGTAGTGGCAGATCAATGAGCCAGTCGAACATGGTGGCCAGTCGATCCTGGACCGTGCCATCGACGGCTGAATCGCGCCAGCGGGCGACGCGTGCGGGTGGATAGGCCATCAAGAACCGGGCGGCCAAGCCCGACTCCATTCGGTCCCGAGTGAAGCTTCGGCGCAGGACGCCGGGCTGGATCGCCCCGACGATCGACAAGTTGGCCAGCGGCACGTAGATCGAGGGCTTCTCGATGTTCTTGCGATCCATCACCAGCGGCCGTGCGCCATGCATCGCCAGGTAGGCCGCCTCATCGCCCCCACGACCGCCTCGATATTGATTCATGCTGCCGAAGAAGCCCGATAGCTCATCACGAAAGAGCAGCAGCCCGCGGGGATTTTGCTCCAGGCGCACGGCGAGTGCCTCGGTGGTCACATCGCTGACCGTGAAGCGGGTGCAGACTGGATGTACCGGTGTTTGGGGCGGCGTCTGATCGGACTTCTTGCCGCGACGGCCACCGGTCTGATTAGAGGCCTGTCGAAAAGCTCGAAGTGCAACGTCGTAATCGGCGAGCGCGGCATTGTGTTTTTTGATCGCCTCGGCTTCCCGACGCCGCAATGGGCGAATCGGCGCTTCTAAGGCCGGACTCTTGCGAGTGCCAGATTCGCAGACTACCGACGCCCAGACGATCGGCGGCTCGGAGTAGTCGCGCTTGAGGGCGATCCGGTAGGAGTTGCCGATGGCCGCCGCCATGGCGCTCAACAGAGGAAGCGCGACCATGCTCTCGTCGCAGTCGATCGACCTCGCCGTCTGCTGCACGAAGTCGCGGCAGACGCGTGGAAGCACGTGCGTTGGAAACGGCTGAAACACGTCGGGAACAGTGAATGGTTGTGCCTTCACCGTCGGAACTGTGGCCGCCGTCAAGGCGTGCCCATTCGTGCCGCCATAACCGTTTGCCCGGAGCGCCGCGGCCGCCGCGCTGTAGTTGCCGTCGTGGTTTAGCATCGTGTAGGTCGCGAACTTGCTGTAGCTGGAACAACGTCGAGTGCCAACAGGGCCGTCGAACGGGTATGCGTTCGTACTGAATACGCAGAATAACTCGGTGCAATTGGCGCTCACGACGCCCGTAGTGGCGCTGACGCCGCGATCTTTTCCAGGCCGCCGCCACATCGTTAGCGCGCCGCACTGTCGCACAGTGACCCAACCAGCGGGCTCCAAGATGGCTTCCCAGGACGACGCCAAGTTGAACGCGGTGCCGGGGGCGTCGGCGCGCACGTGCGCCGTTGGCGCTTCGGTGATCTCGTTGCGGTCGACGTAGCGATTGAAGGACTTCGCCGTGGCGACGAGCAGCTGATGTTCCTCGGCCGTGATCACGCAGATCTCCGGGAGAGGTGGGCCGGCAACTTGGCGGTACGGCTGACCGGAAGGATGGCACTTCGCTGGTGAACCCGGCGCAATCGCGTAACCGCCCTCGCCACGGGTTTCGATCAAGGTCTCCGGCGCGAACCGCTGCTTCCCGGTTTTGGCATCGACGATCGGCTCGCCGGCGGCGTCGAATTGCGGCCGAAGCTCAGACTGTGCCATCTTAGTGCTACCGGGCACATCGCCGAGAATGCGATAGCGATAATGCCGACCTCCGCCCCCATCGCGCGGCGTCGCCACGGTCGACAGTTTTTCCAATAGCCCGGGTACTTCCTCGCGAATTCCCGCTTCGAACGGCTCCACCAAGGCCGGATCGTCGATATCAAGCGTCTCTAGACCGCCGCTGACGCGGCCACTGATGATCGCAATGCCTGTTTCGGAGCTGAACATGCGCCTGATTTCTGGCTCGCCAGCGATGCGCTCTTGAAGCTGCTTCCACGTCTGGCCAGCGGGCGGCTGCTTGGTCCCGTCACATGCAATTGGGACCACCGATAGGCCGGCGGCGGCGTAACGCAGAGCAGCCTCTACTGGCGATCCATCAAGCGCGTTGTGCATCATGCTCAGAGACCTTCTCCAAGATGCCCCCGATCGGGATCGTTGTCCGTTGTGATTCTGAAGCGCCGCAGTTCGCATCGCCCCCTTCGGATTCTTCGCCGCCAGTGCCGGCAAGCAGGAGCCCGGCTAAGGCCTGGAAGAACGCGTCAGGCAGGTCGTCGGGATTCCCGACGAGTGCGATTCGATCCGCGGCCGGCTCAGGCACGAGCGCCCTCCGGCTGGTTGCAGTGACCGCCGGGTTCTGGCAACTCCCATTCCGTCCGCGGCGGTGCGCCGGCGACCAGCCAAGCGCGTACTTCTTCGAGCCGCCAGCGCTTGGAGCGCCCAAGCGCGATCGGGCGAGGGCCGAGGAGGCCGCTTGAGTGGCACGCCCATACATGGCGTTCGGAAACGCCCAAGAGCTTGGCCACTTCTCCGGCAGTCAGGACGAGACAGTCCAGTTCAGCGGTATGCGGTTCAGTTCCCATATCGGGATTTTTCCCGATACGAGCGGCGAAGTAAGCTTCAGAGGGGTTTTACTTCGCCTTTAGCCGCTTCAGAGAGAAAGGCGCAGTGAGGGTCACTGCGGGGTTTCACCGTTCGACTGCGGGGTTTGACCAATTCGCTCGACGCGGGGGCGTCCGGGCCTTCCTTTCCGAATCGGCCAACCGTGGTACATGGCGATGTTATCGATCGCAGTCCGAAGGGCGTTTTCCGATTCGAGCGTGTAGTAACCTTTCTCATTCTTGCTGAGTAGCTCGAGGATCTCGGCGTTGGTCTTTCCGTCGACTCGAAGCTCGTAGAGCCAGACGTTTCGCCAGTAATTGTCCGGATCGCGGTACTCCTTACACCGCTCGTCGCTCGCTGCGATAGGTCGACTGACGGCTGTGACGGCCTGTTCCAATTGCTGGACTTTATGCTCTGACTCTTTGGCCGGCACGGCCGCCAGGAACGGGCTGCGTTTCGCACGTAGCTCGATGATCTCATTGACACAGGCGTCGGCGAGCTCGTAAGCACGCACCAACGGGTCATCTTCGTCGGTAAAGTCCAAGTCAGGAGCCGTGCGGTGGTAGTTCAGCTTGGTCAGCACATACAGCACCGGGCTATGTACGGCGTCGAAATCGTGAATGATCCGAAAAATGTAGCCCAGATCGTGGAACTCGTTGACGAGCACGGATTCGAGGATTTCCAATTCATCCCATGTCAACTTTGAAACGCTCCCAAACGTCTCGTATCCGGTGCCTCCGTCGATTTGCATGTAAACCGTCGGGAGTTCGTCGGATTTTAGACTCCGAATGATGGCCGCATGCTCAACCGCAATGGCGTTGATCCACTGCAGCTCGCCCTTCCAAGAGTTGTCGGAATGGGATCGCTCGTCCGAAAAGACGTCCTGAAGCCCATCCCATTCGTTCTTTCTGTTTACGAACTCGACGGGGTCCTCGTCGGCCGCCGGAACCAGTTCGAAGGACCATGGACCGTTGCCGCTCGCGTCAGCAGCATCCTCCAAATAGCGCTGTACGGATTGGGCCAACAGCTTGCATTCGTCGGCGCTCAGATCGTCAGCCAAGTAAGCTGCAAGCGGACCCATCACATTCGGACCGCAGGCCGTGAAGATGCGTTCGCGAGCGGAATAGCGCGTCGCCATGTAGTTCTACCCTTTGGACGGGCCGGCGCGGGCGGGGCAACGGAAGGGTAGAACCGTAACCGCCGCCCGGGCCGCTTGGTCGCTCGCTGGCCTGCGAGGCGACCGTCCCGATGATCGTCAGAATAGCAGTCACGACGTGATAATGTCAAAGTGACAGAATGTCAAGAATTGTTGCTAGTGACCTTAGCCGCAACTGCCCTGAGTTGGCGGCCGGCGACATAAGCATCCGATTGGCGGCGTTTCGGCAATCGCCCTGGGTGAAGAGCTGCTCTCGCTCGCCGAATAATTGGGGATCGCCCTAGTTTTTTTCGCGCTCCCGAGAACGAACTTCCAGATTAGACACTGTCCATCCGAGTCTGTCCATTTCACGGACAAGTTCCGTATAGACTTGGGATTCTTGGTCGTGGCTCATGATTGTAACGACCAGGAATGCCGGTAAAGGCTCCTCCTCAAAACACTCGGCGCGGTTGGTCATTTTCAAGTGCAATCGCCAATCACGACCGGCCGGCGTCTTCTTGAATCGTCGGTAGTAGGTTTTCATTGGTGCCCATTGAACGCCAAAATCCGACAGCGCTGGCGGATATCGTTTGCATAAGTCTTTTGGCGACGGGTGGACTTCTCGGCCTCCGTAAACTTCCCCTTTCTCCTCGTCAAATTCCAAGAATCCAAGCGACGCGTCGATGTTTCGTCGACAGTATTCGACTCCAAATGCACGATCCAATGGCGAGTCGTAGATCAGGGTCATAAAGACGTCACATTTCAGCATGCCAGCGACGTTCAGACACGGTGGCATTGCAAATGGATGTTTATAGAATCGCAGCCTCGTTTGAACAGGAGCCTGGAAGATTACTGTCGCACGAGACTGTTTGCAGTGCAGAATTTCGCCCGCATCAGGCGGCCGACCGTAGCCCGTATACTCAATGACGTCTGGCACAGGAGGACCATTTTCGACAAATGCCGAATGCACAACTAGCGCTTTGACCAGCAATGGATTTGAAGCGCTTCCGTCAGTTCTCAACTCCGACTCGACGGTGCCTGCAATCGCTGAAATCAGGGGTGTTGCGTAACTAACTCCAACGTGTTCAATGAGTTGTCGGTTCAAGCCGAGGGAGACTACACCCGTCTGAAAATAGTTGCCCTGGCTATCGCAGTTCCCTGCGTAGTGACTAACCTCGGGCTTTGGAATACCGCCAAGTCCTGGGCCTCGCAGGGAGAAAGGACTGACCTGCTCTCGCCGCACGCACGTGCTATCGTTGTCAGAATGTGCGAGCCCGCCTACCGTCAGTCCCCTAAGTCCATCGCCCGGAGGGGCTAATCTATCTTGTCCAGAAAAGGAAGAATCGACCGGCCATCCTCGATATGGCGTCGCGCTCATATTCCCAGCAGCAACCACAAAGAGCACTCCGAATTGCTTCTGCAAGTCGTCAATCGCCGCACCGAATTCGGACATTGAATTGGAATTACATGCTACGCCCGACGACGCAAGTGACAGATTCCACACTCCAACCTCGGGAAACAGCTTCAGGGATTCCTCGAACAAATCCAGCAACTGCGATTCCTCAGCCTCGCCAGAATGGTCGAAAACGACAACGTCAACAACCTTGCAGGACGTGGAAGGAAAGCGGGGATTTCCGTGGTTTAAGTGCCGGCCATTTGCAATGAGCCCGGCGACGAATGTTCCGTGGGAGTTATCCTGAAGTTCTTGCGGATGCCAATCCTTTCGCGCGACAATCCACTGTTGCAATGCCTCATTGTCAGGATCAGTGCCGGAATCAAACATTCCGATCAGCGGATAATTGCTGTCACGATCTGGGGATGGAAAGCAATCATCAGTCATCGGCCCCAGAACGCGTGCAGCAGTACGCACCAGCCGAAAACGAGGCATTGCACACACGTTTTGTGTGCCTGGAAAGCTAGCCAGCCGCGCCGCAACTTGTGGGTTCTGAGCCTCGCAGCGATAAATGCGAACTCCTCGCCCATAGTTGACTTGCTTCAATCCTGTTGCTCCATTTTCTTGCGCAAATCTCTCAAATTCGCGTTCGAGCAAGCGATCGTACGCATTGTTTCTGTGGCGAAACAGCTTTACGCGGAGCGATTGCCGTTTGCTCGCTTGCTCAGTCAATTCACGTTCTAACGCATCGCTGGCGGTATAAGGTTCAATCTCTTGCAGAGTGGAAAGATGAGACACTGCATCCTTTGACGCGGCTGTCATGATTCGCTGTTCTAGCTTTGTGAGACCGCTGGCAGTTGCGCTCACAAACAAGGTTCCTGCTTCGGACACACCGATGATCGGGCATGTGTCGTCGCGAAGAATCTCATCTGGACGATACGACTTCTTGCGAGCCTCTTCCTTCAACACGACCTTCGCCACTGCTGGCATTCCATTTTGCAGGGCCTGCTCAAACGTCTTGGCAACGTTCTTAACTTGCGCGGCGTAGTTGCGCCTGTAATTCGCGTCAACTGTACAGAGCGGATCGAAACCTCCACCTTTCTCGTTTGGCTCTTTGAAGTCGATGTCCTTAGTGGGCAGCACAACTTTAATCGGGAGCAGATCTTTGTCAGCCATGTGAATGCTCCTTATTCAGGATTTTGTGAATCGCGGGCTGCGACAAGCCGACCAGTTTGCCCAAGGCCGCTTCCGTGAACAGCCGCTCATCTAGCGCTCTCAGCTGGCGGATCATACTGTCGCGATCAACGCTGTCGCGACCGGTCTCCCTGAGCAATGCCGAAGCAATTCCGGCTGCGTCGGCGACATTAGACCGTTGAAGCACTGCTGCGCGAATCGCGTCGTCCGCCACAAGCTTGATTTGCGCGCCCGACAGACCATCACTTAACCGGGAAAAAACTTCATCCCATCCCGAAGGTGCAAATCTGCTCAGAAACTTTTGCATCAATTGAGTGCGACATTCAGCGTTGGGCGTATCCAATCTCAGTCGGCATGCGAATCTGCGCCAAATTGCAGAATCAAGGAGATGTTCGTGGTTCGTGGCCGCGAGCAACACATGGTCTTTGTCAAGTGCGTCGATGTTCTGTAATAAACTAATCACCACGCGCTTAAGTTCGCCAAGCTCTCGACCGTCGTCACGCTTCTTTGCAATTGCGTCAAATTCGTCGAGAAACAAAACACAAGGTTCTGCCATCGCGAATTCGAACAGTCGCCGAACATTCTTGGATGTGCTTCCCAAATAGGAAGAAATCAGGCCGTCACTTCGCGCTGTAACGAGTGGAAGTCCAAGCTCAGCTGCGATAAAGCGAGCGGTCAATGTCTTTCCATTGCCTGGCGGACCATAGAGAAGCATTGTCGGGGAAATGCCAACGCCGCTTTCTGTCAGCCGATCTGATTCGCGAATGTACACAACGAATTGTCGAATTGCATTGAGATTCGACTCTGAAAGAATCAAGTCGACGGAACCCGATTGAACGAATTCACGGTCGGCGATGCTAAGCGCTGACTCAGCGTCCACGGGGATCGCTCCCCCCTGCCCCCTCGCAATAGACGCCTTCCTAGCCGGACGCTTCTCAACGATTCGTTGCAGGCGATCAGCTTCCTTGACAGCACCAGAGGTTCGTAGATCGTCAATGAACTGTCGAAGATATGCGGCAGCTGACTCGGCATTGCCGACAATAGCCGCCTCGGCCATCTTGGACACAAAAAAAAGGTCTTTTCCGTCCACAGACAGCCCCTTGCGGTTATTGAAAGCGGCACAATGGTAATTATGTCGGCGATTATTAGTTATTGCAACATCAAAAATGGTTATTTTTTGGCGCAATCTGGGAATGTGCTTGGGTTTGCCGAGAAGTCCAGCAGTTCGCGAGCGATGGAAATGCTGGCGTTGGCGGCTAATTATCGGTGCTCAAGACGCGCGAGTTCGGCGGAGCATTCCTTCCGATACGTTGAGACCGCTAGTGCGACGTGGTGCGACAAAGCGGAGGGATTCTGCAAAATCTTCAAGCGCAACGAAGTTCCGCGGCCGTGAACCCGATCTTCGGTTCTGTAAAGATCGAATCGCCCCGA
>JALHLM010000006.1 GCA_022844585.1 Pirellulales bacterium
GGGCGCTCCTGGGCATCAGCGTGACGGCAATCGTCCTGGCGATGGTCGTGTTCCAACGCAAGGAATACCGGGATTTAACTTGAGCGATCATTGCACTGTTGGAGCCGGAAGCGTGAGCGCCCGGAGCGCGCCGGGAGAGACGCTGTTTCGATTGCGCTCCGGGCGCTGACGCTTCCGGCTCTAAGTGTTGATTGCCGCTAATTTCTGATCGCCTTCAAGATGAACCGTCGTCAACTCGAAAAACTCGGCGTCCCTACGCGTTGCTTGAAAGAAGCGATCGCGGCGGTGCAAAGTGCTGCGACCGATGGGGGGCTGCGCGGGAAAGATGTCCGCGCGCAGGTGCTGGCCGTAGTGGAGCGCCCGGCGGGGTATACTGCGGATCCGCACTTTGCTCCGCTGGCGAACGCACTTCTCGAGGCCGAGGCGACCGACATGATGGAACCGATCAGTTACCGCACTTGGGGCGCCGAGATTGACGACGGAGCGCATCAGCAGATGCGTCAGGCTTGCGGACTGCCGATGGCGCGCGGGGCGGCGCTGATGCCGGATGCGCACATTGGATATGGGTTGCCGATCGGCGGCGTGCTGGCGCTCGAAGGGGCCGTCGTGCCGTATGCCGTGGGCGTGGATATCGCCTGCCGGATGAAGCTTTCGATCTTTGATCTGCCGCCGGAGACGCTGGAGGCGAAAGCGTCGCTGTACGACAACGCGCTGGAGCGTGGGACGCGGTTTGGCATCGGCGTGGAGTATCGCCGTCCGCTCGAGCATCCGGTCATGGACCGCGATTGGACCGTCACGCGCATTACGCGCGAGAATCGCGACAAAGCCTGGCGGCAGCTCGGCACTTCCGGGTCCGGCAATCATTTCGTCGAATTCGGCGTGGTCACGCTCGACGCGCCCGCGCCGGAGCTGCAAATTGCGCCGGGAAAATACGTCGCGCTCCTGAGCCACAGCGGCAGCCGCGGCACCGGGGCGTCGGTCTGCAGCACGTACTCGGCGATTGCCCAGAGTCGGCTCGATGCGCGCTACAAAGATTTCGGCCGGCTGGCGTGGCTCGATTTGGCGAGCGAGGCCGGGCAGGAGTATTGGGCGGCGATGAATCTGATGGGCGAATACGCCGCCGCGAATCACGCGGTGATTCATCAGCAGGTGGCGAAGTTGCTGGGCGCGGAGCCGGTCGCCGGCGTGGAGAATCATCACAACTTCGCCTGGCTCGAAGAGCATGGCGGCCGCGAGCTTGTCGTGCATCGCAAGGGCGCTACTCCTGCCGGCGCCGGCGTGTTGGGCGTCATTCCGGGCTCGATGGCCGATCCGGCGTTTATCGTGCGCGGGAAAGGACATCCCGAGAGTTTCGACAGTGCGTCGCATGGCGCCGGCCGCCGGATGTCGCGCACGCAGGCGAACAACACCTACAACTTCCGCGCGGTGCAAAAGGACCTGGAAAAGCGCGGCGTGCGTGTTCTCTCCGCTGGCGCGGACGAAGTGCCGTTCGTCTACAAAAACATCGAAGAGGTGATGGCGGCGCAGTCAGACCTGGTGGAAACCGTGGCGCGGTTCGATCCGAGGATCGTGAAGATGTGTGGGGACAATAGTCGGGCGGAAGATTAATCCGATTTGAACCGCAGAGGCGCGGAGACGCTGAGGGAGGGAGTGGAGAGGAGACACGTAAATCCTTCCCGATCAACACGCGCACACCGTGCATACGTGTTGATCGGGACGCATCTACGTCTTCCCTCTTTCCCTCCGTGTCTCCGCGCCTCTGCGGTTCAGAAAGGCTAAAAGCCCAGCCCCGGGCCGTTGAGCGCCGCCGTGCCTAGCGTGCCGTCGTGAAGTTGGAACATCGAGGGGAAGCGTTCCGACCAGCCTTGGTTGCCGGCGGGGCAGTATTGGCGGGCATTGCCTTCGATGGCGGCTACGGTGGGGATTCTGGCGGACAAGCTGGCGGAATGCAGGAACGAGGCGCCGGGACAGGTGAGGTCCTGCACGCAGAGGAACATGCCGTATTTTTGCGCGGCGGCGCCCATCAGGAGCGCTTCACTGTGCCCCTTGCAGGCCTTGAGCGCGACGCCGGAGTAACCGAGCTCCCGGCAATACAGCAAGCTGTCCAGGTCGATCAACGATTCGTCGATCACCACCGGCTTGAGTTTGGCCGCCGCGTGCATCTTGTTTTCCGGATGCGCGCGGAGGTCGCGGTGCGTGGGTTGCTCGATGTAGTGGACGCGATCCCAGGCCTCAGGGGCGCGCTCGCGAATGCCAGCAAGGAACTCGAGGACGTATTCCACGTTGGCACAGCGTTCGTTGAAATCGAGCGAATAGCGCCAAGTCGGGCAACCGCGCTTCGCTTGGGCCTCGGCGGCGACCCGATCCACGGCGGCGACGCGCTCGACGTCCCAGGCGAGATCATCGCCGTTCAGCTTGATCTTCAGGTGAGCGAGTCCGTCAGCCGCGATCCATTCCCCCAGTGTTTCGGGCAAGCCGTCGCCGATGCGCTCCGGGAGATCGGCGTCGGTGAGCGGATCGAGCGCGCCGACCAAGTGATAGAGCGGCATCGACGCCTTCGGTTGCCGCGACGTGTAGCGGTCGAGGTATTCACCTTGGAATTCGTCGGTCAGATAGTGCGATAAGTCGCAGTTCACGAACTCCGGGCCGAGCGTGTTATACGCGTTGACGCCGAGGGCCTTTCCATAGGCGTCGTGAATGGCCGCCTCCAACGGGCTCGTAGCCACGAGCTGCGCGAGCCGCGGCATCGGTTCCGCGAGTGAAGATGTCAGCGCCGCGGCGGCCGACGGATGGCTCGTTGCCAGTGCATAAGTGATCTCCAGCGGATGGCCAAATTCGCGATACGCGCCGGCGTCGCGGACCGCTTGTTCGCCGAGGGCGATCATGGCCGCCAAGGCGTCGGGGCCGGAGATTTTTTGGCTGGGCCACGCCCAGGCGTTGCTCATCGGCATCGAGCCATGGCCGACGCCGCGCCGCCCGTCGCGGGTTTCGACTTGCACGTCTACATCCAGCAGCACCGCGTCGGTCACGACGCGTCCACCGAATTTCATGGGCACGCGGTACGCGTAGCGGACGGTGCGGGACGAAAGCTCGCGGAGGCGGATGTCGGAGGAAAGCATGGGAGAATGTCGAATGTCGAAATCCGAATGACGAATCAAATCCGAATGACTGAATGACGAATGATGTCTGCCTGATGATACGACATCCGGGATCATTCGTCATTCGACATTTGAGCTTCTTTCGTCATTCGGATTTCGACATTCGACATTTGCCAGCCATGGCGATCGTGAACGCGAGTACCAACACTGCCGTTGAAGGTTCCGGAACGGGCTGGGCGTACGTGCGGCCGAAGTTGTTGCGGACCTGGTTGAGATCGTAGAGACCGACTGTGCCGTCGAACGGGTCGGTGTCGCCGAGGATGGGGTTGCCGCTGTTGGCGAAGTTGTTGCGGACGTTGTTCAGGTCTTTGATATCGACGACGCCGTCAGCGTTCGTGTCGCCGGGCCGTAAAGGATAAGGACGGACCGGGGCCAATGTGAAGTCGAAGATGTAGCCGCCTTCCTCGCTGCTTTGAGCCAGGTTGGCGATGAAATAGGGCAACACGTCCGGAAAGGCCGCGGAGAGCATTACGAACGTCGCGGAATCTCCTGGCGCCAGCGCAAAGCCGTCGAACGCTTGATACAACACCTCGTATGTCTGTTCAGCGGGCGCGAAATCCATGAACCAGCCTTCGGGCGTCTCGAACTCAATGCTGACGTTTTCGCCGACGTCGAGCAGGAAGATGTCGAGCGGGAATTCGCTCTCCGCCGCGTTCGAGAGCGTGTACTCGTAGCGCGTGCGGCCGTCGGGATGGAGCTCGTAGCCCACCTCGATCGTGGCGATCAGAGCCGCCGACGCGGCGCTATTTGCTAAACAAAAGCACAGCGCCGCGAGTACGCCGTGGCGAAGGTGTTTCATGGTCGGGTCGGTCGATGCGGTGGCTGGAGAATCCCCACCGCTAGGCTAACTGCCCGGTGCAACGAGAGCAAACGAAACTGTGGCGAATGGCTACAAGCGCTGTGCAAAAAACCCAGGGAAGGCCCTCGGAGTCGTCGCCAATGGCAACGATTGGGGTGGCCTTCCCTGGGCTTAGACTCTCGCTTTTTTGCGAGGTTTACTGCATTTCTTGCGGCGCGCGGAGCCAACGCACGTTGGCTTGGGCGTTCAGTTCGCGGCGCCAATTCGCCTGACGGAGCAGGGCGTCGTTTTCGCCGGCGCGCCCGTAATTGGCATAGGGCGTTGACAGGAACATGGTGTGCAGGACGTTCAGATCGGGCGTCGTATTGACGAGGCGAATCAGGTACGCGGCCTTCTTCGTTTCGTTCATCGCCACGCCGACTTCCCCGACGTTCAACCCATACACCGTCCGCATGAATTCGTCGCCCGCGTCCTCGACCCCTTCGACCTGGCTGGTGCGGATGGGAATCTCCTGCTGGCCAAACATGAAGCCGCCGAACTTCCAGGTGAACGGTCGCGTGGTGGTCACGACCAGGTCTTTCCGGTCGGCGAATACCTCGGTCAGCGATTTGTCCGACTTTCGAGCTTCGTCGGCGAGCTTGTTCGCTTCGGCGATCGCCAGTTTGCGGGCTTCTTGCCGGCGCCAGGCGGCTTCGACGTCGGGCTTCACTTCTTCGAATGTCGGAATGAAAGGTTCCTTCTCCTCCGTCTTCCAGAACAGGTAGCGATTGCCCTGCACATCCTGAGAGTTCTGCGGCTGGTAGAGCCCGATCCCGGAATACGCGGCATTCACGACCGCGGCCTCTTCCCGGGGCGACTCGCCGATGTAGCTGTTGCCCAAAGTGTGCTCGGTGGAGAACAGCAACGCATCGCGGGCCAGCAGCGAAGTTTGCTTCGATTCGACGCCGTTCTTCGCGGCCAAGTCGCTGAAATTGAGCGGCGTCGGCATGGGCAAATCGGGCTTCTGTTCTTTTTGGCCGTTCCAGCCGCGCCATTGCGATTCGTAACGGCGCATTTCACGTGTTAACTCTCCGATGACCTTGTCCATCAACGGCTGGGCCTTTTCGCGGGCCACGCTTTGGCGGACTTGCTCGCGCACTTTCCACAGCGGTTGGAATTCCGGATCGGGGCCGTCCTGCAATTCGCCGGGCGGCAACCATTTGTCGTTGGCAAGCGGCGATTCGTCTTCGAGCGGCGGCGCGTCTGCGGGCGGCTCCGTGGCCGTTTGTTCCGCATCGGTCGCTACTGGCGCGGTCGTCTCGTCCGCCGTCGGCGCTGCTTGCGCGGCGGGATCGGCGCCAGGCGATTCGGGCGCGGCGGGCGTTTCTTCTTGCAGACGGTACGACGCCAGTTGGAACGGCGAGCGGCGTACGGAAGACTGCGGCGCATCCGCCGGCTTTTCGGTTTCCGTCGGAGCTTCGGTCGCTGGCGGCGTTTCTACTGCCGGGGCTGGATCAGTCGGCGCAGCGCTTTCGGCCGGCGATTCGGTGGCGGGAGTTTCATTGGCCGGAGTGTCCGTAGCGGCGGGCGCTTCGCTTTCCGTGACCGGTTCGACGGGCGGTGGGACTTCATCTTCGGTCGGAATGCCCGAATCGGTCGCAGTGCCGGGGATCGTAAAGGGGTTGTTGAACAGCGACGAATCTGGCCGGAAACGGTAGAGCGTATCTTTGTCGCGCTCGTAGGCGGCGACAATCTCGTCTTCGCTGACTTGCACTTGCGAGGTGAAGTCGTCGAGCTTGATTTTGAAATACTGGAACGCCACGCGATGCGGCTGCTTGAAGCCGGGCTCGATGGCGTAGTAGGTCGCGTCGTCGAGGCGGTACTGTTCGAAGAACGCCCGCAGCGTGGCTTCGTCCGGCTTGGGCGTGCGGTCGATGAACTTGTCGACGTCGAGCGGAATCACTTCCGCGCTGACTTCGCGATTCAGGCTCTGGTAAATTTCCCAGCGGCTGACCGGCGTTTGAATCTGCGTGGCCGGAAAGTGCAACTGCTGATACTGGTCCGCCATCAACTCATAGCGCAGGGCGTCCATGATTTGCGATTGCTGCACACCGAGCTGCTGGGAAATTTGCGCGAAGCCGTCGCCGTCGACCTTCTTCTCCGTCAAGGTGTCCAACATGGCGATGACGCGATTATCGGGCACATAAAGTCCCAGCTCTTCGGCCTTGCGATACCGCAGCATCGTTTCGACCAGATCCGCCTGGTTGTTCGGCGACCCAAAGATATTAGGGGCTTGTCCTCGATTGGCGCGCATCAGGGCGTTGTTGATGAATTTATTGGCCAAATCCCGCCGCTTGGCCATATTGTTGAGGTCCAACTCCGTCAGCACGCCGTATTTTGTGGAAACGACGTCCGCGTTGGAAACGCTGTTGTTTTTCGAATAGTCCAAAATCGGCGGCAGGATCAGGAAAGCGATCATGACCAAGACGCCCAAAATGGCCATCATCAGCTTCTGATTTTTACGAAACTTGGCAAAAGGGCTGGCCATGGTGGCGGCATTCCTCGTGTCGATTTGATCGCGAACCTGGCCGTCGCAACCCTTGACAGCCAGGCTGGGCAGAGATTAACAGTGGTCCGTCGCACCACCTGCCCAAGAAGGTGCCGATTGTATGGACGCGGGACGTAAATTCAATCCCAAAAGGGGTTGCGAGCGTTCCGGGGCCTCCGCAAACCGCTTTGGCGGGACCGAAGGGACGCACGATTTCGGCGGCCGCCCTCTGTTCTGGCCGCTCAGTTACGTAGGATTATACGGATTAAGATGCCGGGGGGTCGCGCGACCTGCAACGCCTCTGCCGGGGCGAAGTCCGGCCGCTGAGTTTCGCAGCGCCGTCCGGCGATAAGTAGGGACGCACCTCCTGGTTTGCCTATCTTCACACCGCTCTCAATACAAATGGCCAAAAAACCCCCCGCCGGAACCGGCAAAGCCCTGATGATCGTCGAGTCGCCCGCCAAGGCGCGCACGATCAGCAAGTTTCTGGGCAAACGGTTCGTCATCGAGGCGAGCATTGGCCACGTTCGTGACCTGCCTGAGGGCAAAAAGCAGGTTCCGGCCAAATATAAGGACCAGCAATGGGCCTACCTGGGGGTGAACGTCGACGAGGGCTTCGAGCCGGTCTACATCGTCCCCCCCGGCAAGAACGAGCAGGTCAAAAAGCTCAAGGGGCTGATGAAGGACGCGACCGAGCTCTGGCTGGCGACGGACGAAGACCGCGAAGGGGAGGCCATCAGTTGGCATCTCCAGGAACTGCTGCAGCCGAAGATTCCGGTCCATCGCCTGGTGTTCCACGAGATCACCCGCGAGGCGATCGAAGACGCGATGGAGCACCCGCGGCAGATCGATAACTCACTGGTCCAGGCGCAGGAAACGCGGCGGATTCTCGACCGACTGTACGGGTACGACGTCTCGCCGCTGTTGTGGCGCAAGCTCGGCCGCCGTCTGTCGGCCGGCCGCGTGCAGAGCGTGGCGGTGCGGCTGATTGTCGATCGCGAGCGCGAGCGGATGAAATTCGTTTCGTCGACGTATTTCGATTTGCTCGGGATGTTCGCCAAGCAATCCGGTGAGCAACTTTCCGCGACGCTCGTGGCGGCCGATGGCAAACGCATCCCGGCTGCCAAGGATTTCGACTCCGCCACCGGCAAATTGAAAGACGGCAAGTTCCTGCACCTCGACGGCGCGGGCGCGGAAGAGTTGGTGCATCGGCTGAAGAGCGCGCAGTTCCGCGTCGCCAAGATTGAGCAGACGCCCTACACGCAACGCCCGGCGCCGCCATTTACGACGAGCACGTTGCAGCAGGAAGCCAACCGCAAACTCGGCTTCACGGCCCGGCGCACGATGCAGGTCGCTCAAAGCCTGTACGAGAACGGGCACATCACTTACATGCGGACCGACAGCACCAATCTCGCGTCGGTCGCGATCGGCGCGGCGCGCGACTTGGTGAATGCACAGTATGGCCAGCAATACCTGCCGTCGCAGCCGCGCGTCTACAGTACGAAGGTGAAGAACGCGCAGGAAGCCCACGAAGCGATTCGCCCTGCCGGTCATCCGTTTGAATTGCCGGAATCACTGCGCGGGAGTTTGTCGCACGACGAATTCCGGTTGTTCGAGATGATCTGGAAGCGAACCGTCGCGAGCCAAATGGCGGATGCGCGCGGGCAGCGGATTTCGATCACCATCGAAGGGGGCGGCGCGTCCTTCCAGGTCGGCGGCAAGACGATTGACTTCCCTGGGTTCCTACGGGCTTATGTCGAAGGCGCCGATGATCCGCAAGCGGAACTGGCCGATCGCGAGACGATTCTGCCCAGCGTGACCGAAGGCGAGCAGCTCAACTGCCAGGGGCTCGAACCGAAGAGCCACACCACGCAACCACCAGCGCGTTACAACGAAGCCACGCTGACGCGGGCGCTCGAAGATCTCGGTATCGGCCGGCCGAGCACGTACGCGGCGATCATCGAGACGATTCAAGCGCGGGACTACGTGTTCAACCGCAGCAACGCGCTGGTGCCGACCTGGGTTGGCTTCGCCGTGGCGCAGTTGCTGGAGCGGCACTTGCCCACGCTGGTCGATTACCAATTCACGGCCCAAATGGAAGAAGACCTCGACGCGATCAGCCGCGGCGAGGCGGCGCATCTGGATTATCTGAAGAGCTTCTATTTCGGCAACGGCCGCCCGGGATTGCGTCAGCAGCTCGCGAACAAGATCGAAGAGATCGACCCGCGTGAAGCGAGCCGGATCACGCTCGGCAGGCCGGATCGGCCCGGCGCGGAAGGGGACGAAGTCTTCGTGCGCATCGGGCGCTATGGACCGTTCCTGGAGCAAGGCGAACGCCGCTCGCCGATCCCCGACGGCACGCCGCCGGATGAATTGACCCTCGACAAAGCGCTGGAACTGCTGGCGCAAGCCGGCCAGGCGCTGGAGCCGCTCGGAGTTTGCCCGGACACCGGTAAGCCGATCTACCTGAAGAACGGCCGCTTCGGCCCGTACGTGCAGCGCGGCGACGCCGACGACGAAGAGAAGCCGAAGAACGCCTCGCTGCTCAAAGGCATGAAGCCCGAGGACGTCGACCTGGCGACCGCGATCCGGTTGCTGTCGTTGCCGCGCACGTTGGGCGTACATCCGGAAAGCAACGAGCCGATCATCTCGCAAAACGGCCGTTTCGGCCCGTACATTAAGTGCGGGACCGACACGCGTTCATTGCCGGCAGGCGTCTCGCCGATCGAAGTCACGTTGTCCGAAGCGCTGGAGTTGCTTGCCCAACCCAAGGCGGCGCGCCGCGGCTTCGGCGCTCCGAAAGAACCGCTCCGCACGTTGGATGCCTCGCCGATCACCGGCCAGCCCATCAAGCTCCTGGAAGGCCGCTACGGCTTCTACGTCACCGACGGCGTCACGAACGCCTCGCTGCCGAAGGAGAACAAGCCGGAGGAACTAACGCTGCCTCAAGCGCTCGACCTGCTAGCCATCCGCGCCGCCGCCGGCCCACCGGCGAAGAAGCGCGGCTTCCGCAAAGGCGCCACGAAAGCGGCCGGGCCGAAGAAGGCGCCGAAACGGGCTGCGAAGAAGAAAGCGCCGGCGCGAAAGAAATCGCCTTCTGGGGCTTGAGCGGAGATCGCATCGATTCTGCAATCCGCTACGCGCCTGTCGTTGGCGGTTCCAACAGTGGCATCGCCACCGACGGGTGAATACGAACTACGCCCGAAGCAACGCTTTTCATAGAGACTCTCGACTTACGGTAGGATCGCAAGACGTTGAACAACATCGGCTTGGCGATTTCAAATCGGTTTCGACCGGATTCCACATCTGGAACCACATCATAAGAAGCAAGGTGTGAATTAGTTGCGCACGCAGTTCAACTCGGCTTACTCTGCGTTGGCACTTCGGATTAGTCGCACTTCTTCCACCTCGGCCGCTCTCGAACGGCTGTTTAGGCAAAGGCTGGAACGCCGTCTAATCTTCCAGGAGCAATAGTCTTTCGAGCGCGGGCCTGGCATGGGTTTGAGGTGGCAGTTCGGTCATCCTTTCGCGCCACGCTCGCCGATGTCACGCGTGGCCGGGCCGGCCTGAAGGCCTTTGCTGCGAGCGATTCCGACGAATTTCTTCGCCGCGAAAGTCGGCGAGGACTGTGCGAAAACTTCAAGCGGCGGAGTGATCGGCACGCCGTGCTCGGAACCAGCAACTTGCGACTATTGCGATAGCCGTCGCCAGAATAGGAGGCCCGTGCCCTCGATGCAGTCCACGTTCACTTGGCAGCGACTTTCGGATAGAATCCGAATAGGAGGCCTGAAATGGATGCAGGAAACAATCAAGCGTCGGTTCATGGGGCCGCGCGGTGTTCGAGTCGCCGTGGCCTGACAATCGTCGAACTGTTGGTTGTCTGCGCGGTTCTCGCGATCTTGGTCGGCTTGTTGATGCCGGCCCTTCAGATCGCGAGGGAACAAGCGCGCAACGTGCAATGCCTGGCCCACGAGCGCGAATTCGGCGTCGCCTTTCACGCCTATCATGAAGCGCGGCGCCGCTTGCCGTCCGGCTGGCAACGGGAGTCGTCTGACCAGTTCGCCAGAAGCTGGGCCGGCCATTTGCTGCCTTACTTGGAGCAATCGGCGATCGATCCCGGCCGGTTGGCGCATGGAGCGGCGATGAATGATCTAGCGTCCGCGCAGGAGCTTTCGATTTTCCGATGTCCTTCGGATGTAGCGGAATCGCAATTCGCGTTGTATCGCGAAATCGGCGAGCATGAGTCGTCGTTTCAAACCAGCGAAACGCTGTTAGCCACGCTGCCGTTGTCCAACTACTTGGGCGTCTTCGGCGTCAGCGATCCCGATGACGTGTCCGGCGAGATCGGCGAGGGGCCGTTTCGCGAGTTTCGCGGCTGCCGTTGGGACGACTTGCGCCGCGGCGCTAGCAATGTGGCGCTCCTCTCGGAGCGCACCGCGCGGAAGTTGTCCGCCACCTGGAGCGATTTTCCGCTGGACGGAGAGGACGCCGCGGGGCGCGTGACCGGCCACGCGTGTTTGGGTCCGAATCGCGACGATGCGGATGAGTGCGAGTTCGACAGCCGCCATGACGAACACATCAACGTGCTGTGGGGCGACGGCCGCGCCGGTTCGGTCGATTCGTCCGTCGATCGCTTGGTCTATCAATCGATGGCGCGGCGCGAATAGTCGCTGCACGCTGGGCATTCGGCCTGCTTGACAATCGAACGTGAACGGGCCACAACTCGCATGGAACAACTATGACTATCGTAGCACGAGCGCCGACATGACCGCGACCGGATGGCCCCGAGTTCGACAACAAGAGTTGATGGACCAGTCCGGGCTGCGCGCAGAAGACCATCGTCAAGCGCTCTTGGGTTTGCGCCGCATCAATCAGATCAGCCGCACCGCGTCCCACATTTGGGGGCCACTGGAACAACTCGCGCGGCAAGTTGAGGGCCGAAAGCTGCGCGTGCTGGATCTCGCTTGCGGCGGAGGCGATGTGCTGATTGGCTGCGCTCATCGATTGGCGAATCGCAGATTGGCCATGGAACTTCATGGAGTTGACCGAAGCGAAACGGCAATCGCTGCCGCACAAATTCTATCACGGCAAGCTGGCATGAAAAGCGTGAGCTTCTCGCATCTGGACGCGCTTTCCGACGAGCTCCCCGGCGACTACGACGTGGTGATGTCGACGTTATTTCTCCATCACTTGGCCGAAGACCAGGCGGCGCTACTATTGTCACGAATGGCCGTGGCGGCACGGCAGGTGGTGTTGATCGACGATCTCTTGAGATCGCGATACGCCTACGGCCTGGCGTGGCTGGCCTGCCATACGCTGACGCGCTCGCGAATCGTGCGGTTCGACGGTCCCGTGTCGGTGCGGGCTGCCTTTACGGTCGACGAATTGCGCGATTTGTGTGGCCGTGCCGAAATGCGTGGCGCGACATTCACGCGGCACTGGCCTGCCCGAGTGCTGATGCAATGGACCAAGCCATGACGACTGGTCCGTGTGGATCAACTGGACGATCCGTAGATCCCGCGTGGGACGTCGTCGTAATCGGCGCCGGCCCCGCAGGAGCGGTTGCCGCGACCCTGGCGGCGCGTCATGGGCTGCGGACGTTACTCGTGGACGCCAAGCGATTTCCCCGACGCAAGACGTGCGGCGGCTGTCTCAGCCGGAGCGCCGTGACGGCGCTACGGCAGTTCGGGCTGGACGACGTCGTTCACGAAATCGGCGCGGCGCCAATTGATCGTATCCGCTTCACTGCGCAGAGTTCCACGAGCGAAATCGATCTTCCCGCTGGGTATGCGATCGACCGTGCGCGCTTCGACGCCGCCCTCGTGGATCGGGCCGTCGGCGCCGGCGCTGAATTCCGGCCTGGCTGCACCGCGAAGGTTTTGGGAGTGCAAGGCGGTTGGCAACAAGTTCACTTGGCGGTTGGCGAGCGCTCGGAAGTCGCTACCACGCATGTTGCCGTCGTGGCGGACGGACTGCTGCGCAGCAGCCTGCATACCGAAGCGTGTGCGCCTGCGAACGCGGGCCGCCACGCGCGAATCGGCGTGGCAACGGTAACTCACGGCGATGACTTTCGTGTCGAGTCGGGCACGATCGAAATGTCGATTGCGCGGCAAGGCTACGCCGGTGCAGTTCGATTGGATGAACGGCGAATTCTCATCGCGGCCGCGTTGGATCGCGACGCATTGAAATCGCAATCGATCGGCGAGGCGGTCACGGCAATGCTGCTGGAAAGTGGAAAGTCGGCCCCTAACGCCTTATTGAAATGTGAGTGGATGGCGTCCCCCACGCTGACACGTCGCCCCAGTCAGATCGCGGGGGAACGCTGGTTCGCCATTGGCGATGCCGCCGGCTATGTGGAACCGTTCACCGGCGACGGCATGGCCACGGCCATCGAGAGCGCGATCGCCATTGAGCCCTGGTTCGTCGATGCTCAGGTCGGATGGCGTCCTGCATTTGTCGCCGAATGGAGCGTCGCACACCGGCGCATTGTGCGACGACGCCAATGGCTCTGCCGCGGGTTGGCTTGGACCTTGCGACGCCCATGGGCCGTGCGAGGTCTGTTAGCATTGAGTCGGTCGGCCCCTGTTCTCACGTCGCGCAGCTTTGCGCGACTGCAGCAACCAAGAGATTTCTCCTCGAATCCACACGGACAGGCGGCCATTGCATGAGCGTTTCAATCGTTGGACTCGGTTGCGCGGCGCCGCTGCATGTCATTGCGCAACAAGACGCCGCTACGCAGGCCGCCGCAATCTCCGGCGGCGGTCGCGCCGCCGTGGTCGCCAAGCTCTATAGCCAGGCCGGCGTTCATACGCGTCACAGCGTCGTTTTGCGCAGCTCCTCGAATGGCGCACCGGCCGAGCAGAGTTTCTACCGCGCCGCGAATCATGAGTTCCCACAGGGACCGACCACGGGAGAGCGGATGCGTCGCTATGAGGAAGAAGCGGCTGATCTCTCGATCCTGGCGGCGACGCGCGCAATGCGCGACGCGGCGATTGTCGCTGGCGAGATTCGCCAATTGGTGACGGTTTCCTGTTCCGGCTTCGCGGCGCCTGGCGTCGATATCGAACTGATCGATCGGCTGCAGCTCGATGCGCGCGTCGGCCGCACGCATGTTGGATTCATGGGATGTCACGGCGCGTTGAATGGACTGCGCGTGGCAAACGCGCTGGCCGCATCCGACCGCGGAGGCGCCGTATTGCTTTGTTGCGTGGAGCTATGCAGCCTGCATCATCAATATCAGGCGAATGCACAGCAGATGGTGGCCAACGCGTTGTTCGCGGACGGCGCGGCCGCGGCAGTGCTTAAGTTTGGTAGCGAATGCGCCCCGTGGCGCATCGCGAGTCAACACAGCGTCATCCTTCCGGACACGCGGGACGCGATGAGTTGGCGAATCGGCGACCATGGATTTGAAATGACACTGTCGCCGCGCGTCCCGGAATTGATTCGCACGCACGCCAAGCCGTGGCTAACGAACTGGCTGGCCCAGCATGGGTTGAGCATCGAAGACATCCGGGCGTGGGCCATTCATCCCGGCGGCCCAAGAATCCTCACCGCGTGCGCCGAAGCGCTGGCATTGGATGACGATGCGCTGCGGCCGTCGCGAGAGGTGCTCGCAGAATACGGCAATATGTCGTCGCCGACGTTGCTCTTTGTGATGGAACGGCTGCGCGCCGCGGGAGCGGAGCTTCCGTGCGTAGCGTTGGCCTTCGGCCCGGGGTTGACGATCGAAGCGGCGCTGTTCGACCAACGCCCGAGCGGCGAGAAGCCGAGTCCCGGATAACCGGGCACCTGGCGGCAGTAATCGCGGTACGCGTCGCCGAGAAAATATTCGAGTCGCCGATCCTTGAGATGGCTTCCGACGAAGATGTAGACGGTCCAGATTCCCGTCAACATCGCGTGATCCACAGTCATGCGTGGCGTAAACCAGATTAAGCCCAGGAAGCTCAAGTAGACTGGGTGCCGAAACATGCGGTACGCACCGCGAGGTTGAAACTCCCTCCGCGGCAAGGATCGGCCACGGAGCCAGCACAACCATTGCGTGAGTCCGGTTTGGTAGCCCAGTCCCGTCAAGTTCAGACTGTACAACAGCGCGCACCAAGACGCGTAGAGCCCGCCACGCATCACCGTGGCCCCCGCGCCGTGCAGTTGCCAAAGCAGTTGCTCCGAAGGTCGCCAGTTGTGGATCAACGCCAAGAGCGTGACGCACGTGGCCGTGCAGAAGAGGCAGCCGTACAGCGCGTCCGGCAAGAATCGTTTCAACCTGGCGCGATTGGCCGGCCAGAGCAGCAGGCTATGCACGACGGCAAACTGTAGGCTCAGCGCTGCGTCGCGCCAGTAAGAATGCGAAGCGCTCGCGGGAACGCCGTCGTGGAGGAACCAGAACAATCGCCAGACGGCATAGCCGAAAAGGATTTGCGTAGCGACGCCGAAGCCAATTCCCAGTAAGCGTGAGCGAACCTCGCCGCGACGTCCATGCGCGACCGATGACATGTTGTGCATCCCGGTTTATGCGTCATTCGTCGCGATGAAGCATCCGTACTTCATCGCCCCGGTCTCGTAGGCCGACAGCAACGTGTCGAAGCGATCCAAGAACAAGGTGCTCTCGCCATGCAGACAGCGTGCCAACCAGCGTACGCGCGATTTGCGCACGCGGTCACGACAGATTTCCCAGGTGCGCGCGACCTTCGACGTCCAGTCCTCCACGCGTTCCACGCGCAGCCCGGCGTGTTGCATCCAGTCGACGTAGTCCGCGGAACTTCCCAGCGAGGGACACAGGAACCCGTCGCAGACGTCGTAGACCTGCTTTCGTCGCGCGGCCGTATCGAGTTGGTCCCCGGCCAGCCAAGCGCAGATCGCCATGCGACCGCCGGGCTTGAGCCATTGTGCGGCGCGCTGAAAGAAGGCCGGCTTGTCGAACAGATGTTCGGTGCATTCGACGCTCCAGATCACGTCGAAGGAAGTTTGCTCGAAAGCAATGGATTCTGCGTCGGCGCAGCGAAAGCTGGTGTTCCGTCCAACTCCTTGGGCCGCCGCGGAAGCTGCGGACCAGATGCGTTGTACTCGGCTGAGGGTCACGCCTGTCGCGTGGCAGTGGCGTGTCTTCGCGAGATGAATGGACGAACCGCCCATGCCACAGCCGATGTCGAGCAGTTGCTCGCCAGACTTGATCCGCGCCAGCGTGGCGAGTCGTTCGGTGAGTGCCAGTTGTGCCGCGCGCGGCGATTCATCGGACGTCCAGTAGCCATGATGGATGTGCGGGCCCCACAGCAAGCGATAGAACAGCGTGGCCAGATTGTAGTGCGTGCGAATGGAACTCTTGCGTACACTCGGACAAGCAATCATCCGTCGTCGTCTCCCTTCACGATGCGAACGTGGTTAGCGGCTGCGATGGTTCGAGTTGGTTGCCTTGACTTCCACGACGCGGCGTTCCTTGGCGATCCAGAAATCGCCCCAGACCTTCAGCTCATCGGTCACGCCGACGGCACCGAATGCCTTGGTGAAGGGCGTCATCTCAAAATCGGACTGACGCATGGAAAACCCGCCGCGCAGGTGGATCCAGCCTTGCTTTTCTTCCCAATCAGCGACGACGCGAATCGGTCGCGTGACCCCGTGCAGCGTGAACTCTCCGCTCAACTCGTATTGCGGCAGCTTCCGCGCGCTGGGCTCCTTCAACGGGCGGACGAACGTTAGCGCAAACACGGCCGTCGGATGCTTGGGCACATCCAGCACCGCCTGGCCGCGCATGTTTTCGTTGACTTGTCGCCGCGTGTCCGCGTCGGTGACGCCGCTCAGCCCAATGTAGCGCCGGGCAGCATCCGTATCTGCGTCGAAACTGGCCAAGTCGAAGACCAACTCGCCGCCCGGCGCTGAAGCGTCGAGCACGAGGTTCCCGCTGGCGAGTTTGCCCGCGACGGCATGCTCGTGGCCGAATCCCGTCTTGCCGACAAAGACAAATACCTCGCTGGCATCCAGTTGGAGATCGCCTGGCTCGAAGGTTTTCGTCTCGGCGCGGCGCGGCGACTCGATGGCTTGCCCATGTGCACCGCGGAAATCGGCCCAGGTTCCCATTGTCGCCGCAATGAAGACCAGCAAGGCGTTGCGGCAATTCATGCTCTCCCTCCCGAGTCCCTTGGCTTGTCGTTCGGCGGTGAACTGACCTCGACCAGCGTAGCAACGATGTTTATAGTAGCAAAGGCCAGTTTCGATGGTCGGCCGACATCGGCAGCGTTGTCGGCCTTGACGTTTCGACTCTTGCATCGCGACACTTGGTCGTGCGTGGATGAAAGCGGAGCCGGCGCGATAACGTATCGAAGCAAGGATGGGGAATATGGAGCGTCCGAGGCTGAGTCGCGGCGAACTGGAAGTCATGGACGCGCTTTGGCGCCTGGGAGAAGGAACCGTTCAGGACGTTTGCGACTCCCTGGAGCGTGAACTCGCTTACACCACCGTCATGACGACGATGCGATTGCTGCACGCGCGCAAGAAAGTATTGCAACGAATTAAGAGTGGCCGCGCCCACGTATATCGTCCGCTGGTCACGCGCGATGAGGTGAGTCGCTCTATCCTGTCGGACTTAAAGGGAGTGTTGTTCCGCGGGCGCGTGCCTTCCCTGGTACTGAACCTCCTGGAGGAGGAATCGTTGTCCAGCGCGGATCTCAAGGCGCTCCAAGTTGCGCTCCGGGACGCTCAAAACCGGCGAGGCGACCAATGACCGCCAGCTTTTTGTTCGAGGCCTTGTTGGCCGTCACGCTGCAGGTGAGCGTGCTACTGCCGCTGGCCGTGTGGCTGGAGCGAACGATTGCGCCCTGCCGGCGCGATCGCTTTTGGTATGCCGCACACTTGAGCGTGTTGGGGATCTGCGCCCTGGCGCTCGTTTTTCCGCATCCGCGTTGGACCAGCTTGCCGAGCCTGGTGCGGCCGGAAGCTTTGCCGGTTTGGCAAGGAGCGTGGAATTGGTGCGCCGAGTCCATGGTTTGGATCTTCGCGGCTGGAGTGTGCTTCCGCGCAATCCTGACGATTTTTGCCGCCGCCCAATCTTGGCGAGGTTCACAACGAGCCACGGACTTGCCCGAACTTACTCAAGCGATTCGCCAACAGTTTCCCAATAGCGTCTTTGCCCAACGCAACGGAGTCGTTCGTCTGGCAAATGGCCGTACGGGCTCACACTGCTGGCGTTGGCAGACGCCGGTCATCGTGATCTCGCGTCGAGCACGCGAGTTGCCCGAGGCGCATCAGCTGATGGTCGTGCGCCACGAACTGTCGCATCTGGACGCAGATCACCCTCTGCACGTCTTCGTGCAGCGGTGCGTCGAAGCGCTCCTCTGGTTTCATCCGGCGGTCTGGTGGGCTTCGCGCGAAGCGGAATTGGCCCGCGAGATGCATTGCGACGCAGCCGTGAACGAAGCGGACTTCGCGACGTATCTCTCCGCCCTGCTACAGTTGGCGGAACCAAATCGCGATCGTGCCGGTTTCCCGCACAGTGCGCTTGCCTTCGCGCGCGGCGAGTCGCTACTACGCCGACGATTGGCCGCCTGTTCTCGAACAGCATCTCCGGCGCGGTTCGGAAAGACGGCGACGTTACTATTACCTATGGCGGCAGTTTTGCTCGCCGTGATTGTCTGGCCGCCTCTGAATCCGCAGGCGTCCGCCCGCGCGCACTGGTCTCCTTGGCCGGCCTGGTCGGCGACGGCGCTGCAGACTTTTGGCGTGACGGCCCGTGACTATGAAATTGACGCGCATCGACTTCGTCGACATCATCCGTGAGCTTGTCCGCGTCGCCGCGCGGCTCATCCACAACATGCGAGCATTTCCTTGCTGGCTTTCGCGCTCAAAACGTTGTTTTGCGATCGAAGTAAGGCGCTGGCCGGATCGCTGGGCGTGGCGTTTTCGCTGATTCTGATGAGCATCCAAGGCGGCCTGTACCTTGGACTCATGCAGAAGGCCAGCGTGTTGATCGATTATTGTCGGGCGGATCTCTGGGTCGGCCAGCGTTTCGTCGACAACGTGGACCTAGCTCGTGGCATTCCCGAGATCTGGCTCAATCGGTTGCGAGGCGTGCCGGGCGTGGCGGACGTGCGACCTTATCTCGTCGGCAAGGGTACGGCGACGCTCGACGGCGGACGGATGGAAGACGTGTGGATCATCGGCGTCGACGTCGAAACCGGGGCTGGCGGGCCTTGGCGATTTGCCCAGGGTTCGATGGCCGATTTGCGTCGTCCCTTTGGCATCAGCTTCGATACGGTTGATCGCGTCAAGCTCGGCGAACCAAAGCTTGGCGAATGGATGGAAGTGAACGGCCTGCGGGCGCGCGTCGTCGCACAAACGGATGGTATCACAGGATTCATCACGATGCCCTACCTGTTTACCAACTTCAATGAGGCGCAGCGCTTGGCGCGCAGTCCCGAGGGAGAATGCTCGTACTTACTAATTCGCGCCGAGCCAAACTGCGATTTGGACCAACTGCGCGATGTTCTGCAGCGTCGCGTGCCCCATGCCGCGGTGTTCAAGCCCGAGGAGTTTGCGGCGCGGTCGCAGGAATACTGGATGAAGCGCACCGGTATCGGCATTAGCTTCGGGGCTTCGACGCTGCTCGGTTTGTTGGTGGGACTGACGGTCGTCGCGCAGAGTCTTTATGCGCTCGCGCTCGATCATCTGGAGGAATATGCGGCGCTCAAGGCGCTCGGGGCGGATGACGGCCATGTGATTCGCATTATCGCCGCACAGTCGTTGACAATCGCCGGTTGCGGCTCCTGCCTGGGATTACTTTGTGTCGCCGCGATCCGCGCCTTGTGGCACAACCCGCTCGCGCCGGTTGAGATTCCGCTGTGGTTGATGGCCGCCGCCGTGGTTACTGTGTTCGCCATTTGCCTGCTCGCATCGCTGCTGCCGTTCTGGCGCATTCGACGCATCGACCCTGCCACAGTGCTAATGGGCTGAGGGCCAATGCGTCATGGATGACGTGATCACCGTTACAAACCTATGCAAGAGTTATGCCGTCGGCGTCACGCGCTCCATGGTTTTGCGCGACGTGTCGTTTTCGGTGAAGCGCGGAGAGTGTTTGTTTCTCGTCGGCCACTCGGGCAGTGGCAAGACGACGCTGCTCTCGATTTTGGGCTGCGTGCTGAGCGCCGATTCGGGCGCCGTCGAAATGCTAGGAGAACGCGTTACGGAGTTCAGCCCCGCCGAGCAAGCCTCGTTTCGTCGTCATCGCATCGGCTTCGTGTTCCAGCGCTACCATCTCTTCGAGGCGCTCAATGCGCTTGAGAATGTGAAGGTGCCGTTGGACTTGCTGGGTGCGGAACCGGCGAAAGCGCGGCGGCGGGCGTTGGAACTGCTCGCGCGCGTCGATCTCGCCGACAAGGCTCGGCGGCGGGTTACGCAACTGAGTATGGGCCAGCGGCAGCGCGTGGCGATTGCCCGAGCGCTGGCGGCCGATCCGGACATCGTGCTTGCGGACGAGCCGACGGCGTCGCTGGACAAGACGGCGGGCTGGAACGCGCTGGAAACGCTCAAGACACTCTGCCGCGAGGAAGGAAAAACGGCCATCGTGGTCACGCACGACGATCGCATTCTTCCCTTGGCGGATCGCGTACTGACGCTCGCGGACGGCGGACTGATGGAGGAACCAGGCGGGGACGAGCCACCATCCTCTGCCCCGGTGAAACTAAAATCACCGCGGCGCAAGTCGATTGCCGAGGGCGAGGCGGGCGAATCATGAAGCGCGGGTTCGCCATGCTCACGATCGCAGCGCTGTTGTTTGGCGCGATCTACTTTGTTGACGGATATGTGCGCAGCGTGCCGTCGAGCGATGCGTCTGTTGAGCGATTCAATGAACCGGCGGCAGGCCAGCGGATTTTCGCAGCCGGCTTTCTGGCGGGGGAGCACGACGAGATCGTGCTCAAGTTCGAGATCCCCGGGCGTCTTCGCCGAGTCCTGGTTGCGACAGGTTCGCGCGTGCAAGCCGGACAAGTCTTGGCGGACCTTGACCCTTCGGCCTGGGAATTACAGCTCGCCGAAGCTCAGGCGCGGCTCGCGTTAGCACGCGCTCAACGGGAGCTGCTCTTGTCGGGCAGCCATGCGGCCACGGCCAATTGGCGCGGAGTTTCGTCCAGCGCGCCACCGGCGACGCCCGCGCCGCAGCGTGTCCCCGTCAGCACGGAAGAAGTCAACGTCGCGGACGCGCAGGTCAAGATTGCCGAGACGGCGGTCAACTATCAGCGACTGCTAATCGATCGCACGCGGCTCATCGCGCCTTGCGAGGGCGATATTGTTCACCTGGAAGCGAGTCCCGGAGACCTGGTCGGCCCAGCGGACCTGCAAGATCGGGTAATCCTCGCGCCGCGCGGCGGTACGGTCGTTCGGGCGTATGTGGAGGAACTGGACGCCCTCGATGTTCAAGTAGGCCACAGGGCGATCGTGGTCGCGCCGGCACGTCGCGATCACGAGTTCGCGGGAACCGTTTCTGCCTGCGCTCCGGAACTGCGACCGAAGTCACTTCGCCACAACTTGCCGGGAGAACGACTCGATGTGCGAGTGCGCGAAGTGACGATCACGCTGGACGAGCCGAGCCAATTGCCGCGTGGCCTGCCGGTGGAGGTGTTCATCACGACGCGCGAGCGGAGTACGTCGCTCAGCGAAGACGCTCGCTGAATCGTCAGACACGACCGCGAGTGTACGTGATGTTATTTGCCAAACGGCAAAGAATGGCCGCGCATCGGAGCGAATCCCAGCGTTCGGCAATCACTCCATCCAAAAAAGGAACGCCGCCAGGCGCCGGCAATTGCCGGCAGCCTGACGGCGAACTCAGGGCAGAGGTCGCGTCCTCCAGGGGAGTATTAGCGCAGCCACTTCAGGGAAGCGGACTTGCGCGGGGCGAAGTTGGTCGCACCCGCGAACAGTGCGTCCGCTGCATGGAAGGCGATTCTTGGGAGTGACGTTGACGCCTGTGGCGCGGGCGCGACTGGCGTCAACTCGAGCGTCACCAGGTATTCGGAGGGTGCCCCGACGCCGTAGTACGGATCGTGGCCACGCAGCCGCACGGAATACGTGACGCCGGCTGTGACTTGCCCAGTGGCGGAAGTGACACCGTTCTGCGGTTCGATCTCCAGGACCTTGTTGTCCTGCTGGTACTCAATCTCCAGGTCCGCCAAGGGGCCGCTGAGCGAGGCGACTGTCGCCGTCAGCGTCCCGCTGACCGCGGGCGTGAACTTGAAGAAGTCCTTGTCATCGTGCGATGCCGAGACGCCGGTGAGCTGAACGAAATTGTCGGAGCCCAAATCGAAGCGTTTCGCGAGATCCTTGTCGTTGTTCGGCTCCGCCTCGACGACCAGGTTCGCCGGTTCTTCGCCGGGGTCGCCGCCGCCGTCATTTTGCGGCTCGTAGCTCACTTTCACAACGTAGTCCGCCGGGTCGTCGTTCGTGCTGCGGGCGCGGAGGAAATACACCTGCCCTGCGACGACTTCGCCCGAAACGCTATTCACGCCATCGTGCGGTTCCGTTTCCAGGATGGTTTCGCTTGCCGAGTTTTCCATCTCCACCGCGGCATCGTTTCCATTCGTCGACTGCACCGCCACGTACAATGTTCCGGACAACGGCGCGACGAAACGGAAGTAATCCTTGTCGTCCGACGAGGTCGAGGTTCCGGTCAGCTCGATCAACTTGTCAGCGCCGAGCGAGAACGCATTGGCCTGACTCTTGGCGTCATTGACTTCCGTCTCGGCCAGCGAGTTCGAAGGTTCCGGGCCCGGCTCTTCTGGAGCGAAGCCCTCGAAACTCACCGTGACGGCGTAATCGGCGGCGCTTTCATTCTTGCTGCGTACGCGCAGGAAATAGGTTTCACCCTCGATCACCGCGCCCGATGCCGAGTCGACGCCGTCGTTCGGCTCGGTTTCGAGAATGTTCACGCTGGCGGAGTCTTCCATCTCAGCGCCGGGAACATTGCCGTTCGTGGAGCGTACGGTGACAAACACCGTTCCGGATGCCGGTGCGACGAATGTGAAAAAGTCGCGATCGTCCGCATTCGTCGACGTGCCAACTAACTTCGCTTCCGCCAAGGGAGCGACGAAGAATTCCGTTGCTGTGTCCTTCGCGCCGTTCGGTTCGACTTCTGACACGATGCCACCCGGCACGGGCTCGTCCAGTTCGCTGCCGAAGTTGTTGCGGACGGCATTGAGATCTTCGACATTCACCGTGCCGTCGTCGTTCGTGTCGCCAGCGCCGGAACTGCCGAAGTTGTTGCGCACGTCATTCAGATCGCTGACATCGGTCTGCCCGTCATCGTTCGCGTCACCTGGCAAATGGTCGCCCACGGACAGCGCCACGGAGTATGCGGCCGCAGCATCGCCGGTGGCTCGGACCCGCACGAAGTACTTGATGCCGGCGTCGATCCGCGTGGCGGCGACGTTCACTCCGTCGTTCGGCTCGGTTTCCAGGACGTCCTGCCCCTGGGCGGTTTCGATCTCCAACGACGGCAGGACGCCGTTCGGCGAAGTCACGACGGCCGACAGTACGCCGTCGGCGGCGGCCGTGAAGGTGTAGAAGTCCTTGTCCTGGCTGCCCTGCGAAGTCCCCTCCAGGACGACCGTTTCCGCGGCGGAAAGTTCGAACGCGGTCGCGGTCGCGTGCGTGTCGTTCGGCTCCAATTCCACCACGGTCGCCGTCATTAGTTGACGCCGTTCGAACGACTCCAGTCTCAATTTGCGTTGGGGATTCGCCATGACTCGGGGCTCCTGAATAGGTCTGGGAATTGCGAAATCACCCGCCGAACGGGGCCGTTTTGGGCACTCTCAGGCGGACAGTGTGAAGAGCTGACTCACCGGAGTGGCTGTTCCGCACACTCCGACTTGCTCAGATGAGTTACTTTCCGCCTCTTCATCCGCCAATTTGTGGCTTGAAAAATCGCCTTGCCGAGGCGACCCGCGGTTTTGGAAGAGCCAAAAAGGTTGTTTTGAAATCTGGCGAAAGAAGCAAAAAAGTTTTTGGCGGATATGATGGATGGAACGGACTACTCTCCACGGAGCCTCGCACGCAATTGACGGCTGAACCTGACTCGGAACCTGACATGCCGCTCCTGGAAGGCGAACAGACGGACCGCAGCTTGCTGCGGCGGTTTCGCTCCGGCGAGGAGGACGCCGCTACGCGGCTGTATGTGCGCTATGCACGACGGCTGGAGGCTCTGGCGCGCGCGCAAAGTGGCGCGGCGCTGGCCTCACGGCTCGATCCTGAGGACATCGTGCAGTCGGTGTTCCGGACGTTTTTTCGCCGGGCCTCGGCCGGGCAGTACGAGATTCCGGAAGGCGAGGAGCTGTGGAAGTTGTTCCTCGTGATCGCGCTCAATAAGATTCGCGCGCTAGGCGCCTATCACCGCGCTGCCAAACGCGACGCGGGGGCGACCTGCTCGGCAAGTCAGGCCGGCGACGCGTTAGAAGCCGCGACCCGCGAAGACGAGGCGCCGTTGCGGATGCTGCAAATCGTGGTCGACGAGCTGCTTGCCGAGTTGCCGGAGGCGCATCGCAAAATGATTGAGATGCGCATTGCCGGGCACGAAGTCAACGAGATCGCCACCGAGACTGGTCGGGCGAAGCGATCGGTCGAGCGGGTGCTACAGCAATTTCGGCAGCGATTGGGAACCTTGATCGGCGATTCGACGCATGGCGACTGAACTGGACAGTATCGTCGAAGCCTACGAGCAAGCCCGGGCCGAAGGGCAATCGGTGGCGTTGCGCCGGTTTCTGCCCACGGCCGACAGTGATTCCTATCGCGACGTGGCGCTGGAATTGATGCGGGTCGACCTGGAATACAGCTGGCAGTCCGGGAATCCGCGGCGACTCGACGAGTATCTCGCCGAACATGGCGATGTCCTGGCGGATCGCGCCGCGCTTGCGGCACTCGCTTACGAAGAGTTTCGCCTGCGCCGCGCCGCGGGCCAAGCCGTGCGGCGGGACGAGTACGCGCGACGGTTCGCCATTGATGTGAGTTCCTGGCCAGACGATGCCCCGCCGACGAGCGCGGCGAAGTTTCCTCGCGCCGGAGAACGATTGCTGGGCTTTCAGCTTGTTCGCGAATTGGGGCGCGGCGCCTTCGGTCGCGTCTACTTGGCCGAGCAAGCGGACCTGGCCCATCGAAACGTGGCCGTGAAGGTCACCACGGAATTGACCGTCGAACCGGAGCGCTTGGCGCAACTGCAGCACGCCAACATTGTACCGATTTATTCGCTCCATCGGCACGAAGGACTGCAAGTGCTTTGCATGCCGTATCGCGGCGACCGCACTTTAGCCGACTGGTTGCGCGAACGTCGCGGCAGCGGCGACGCATCGCGACGCTCGGCGCATGAAACCGAAGATGCCCGACTTGACGATACGAACTCATTCCGCGGCGAAACACCGACGACGCCTTCGCGCAACGGAGCCCCCGAAACGCTTCCGGCGGCGACGGCCGGGACGAGCACGGGACGTGTCGACGAAGCCCTGCGGATCTTATTAGGTGTCGCATCAGGGTTAGCGCATGCGCATCGGCGCGGGATCGTTCATCGCGACTTGAAGCCGGCGAACGTGCTGATCAGCAACGACGGCATGCCGCTGTTGCTGGACTTCAACCTGGCAACCGAGGTGCGCAATCTCGATGCCAACAGCAACGGCGTCGGCGGCACGCTGCCTTATATGTCGCCGGAACAACTGCTGTCGCTGGAATCGGGAGAAGCGGTCGATGCCACGAGCGACGTGTACGCCTGCGGCGTGCTGCTGGTGGAGATGTTGACCGGCAAACGTCCGTTTCCCGAGATCAACGCCCAAGGCCGCGCCCTATGGCGTACCATGCGCGCGCAGCGTTTGCAGGGCTATCACGGGTTTGCGGAACTAACACATGTTGCGTCGAGCGATGTGGCTTCGATCGCGCGAAAATGCCTGGCGCCGGATAAGGCGAGCCGCTATTCATCCGCGGCGGAACTGGAAACGGACCTGCTCCGGCACCTTGAGCACCTGCCGCTTCAATACGCAGCGAATCGCTCTCTGGCGGAACGCGCGCGCAAGTGGACGAGGCGTCATCCGCGACTGGGTTCTGGCGCTAGCGTGGGATTGCTCGCGGCGGTGCTGTTGGCATGTGCGGTGGCCGTGATCTACGTGCGCGGGCGCGACGTCGCTCGCCTCGATGCGGTCGGTACTCGTGAGGCCTATTTGCGAAGCGTTCCGGAAATCCGCGCCGCGCTCACGACGCCCGATCTGGAGCCGGCGCTCGCGAAACAAGCGATTGACGAAGCTGAAAACTTGCTTCGCCCCTACTTCGTCGACGCGACGGACGATTGGCGGGAAGCGGATCGTGTTCAATTGCTCAACGAAGCCGAACGAGAGTTACTCGTACACGATATCGATGCCACGCTGACGTCGCTCACGACCGCGATCGATCGGTTGCCTGACGACGAACGACGCGTCTTTCAGGTGGCTGGCTGGCACAACTTGGCATCCCAAGCCGGAAATAGCTCGGACCCGAGTTTTGCGATGGATGAATTGACGAAGCTGCGCGAAGCGGCTGCGCGGCGGCTGTTGGCGCGCGAATACGCTGAAGCGGCCACCGCTGCGCGACGTTGGGCGGATCTCGCGCCTCAGGACTTCGAGGCTCAATTCTTGCTTGCCATAGCGCTCGTTGGCTCCGGCCGTGCGGATGAGGCGGAACTGTGCTATTCGATCTGCACGGCCCTGTCGCCGAAGTCACTACTCGCCTTCTACCAGCGCGGCGTGTGCCGGCTGGAACTCCGGATGTGGGCCGGCGCCCGGGACGATTTCTCGCGTGTGTTGGCCATGCGGCCGCGGTTGGCCGCGGCGCTGGTGAATCGTGCCGTGGCCCGCGAAAAGCTAGGCGACGTGCCGGGCGCCATCGACGATCTCTCTGCGGCGATCGCCACGAACGAAGCGCCGACCCGGGCGTATTTCATGCGGGCCCAACTCTACATGCGGCAGGGAGAGTCGGACAAAGGTAAGGCGGACCGCGAACGCGGACTCGTACTTCAGCCCAACGATACGCTAAGCTGGATCGCCCGCGGCGTAGCCCAAGTGTCGACATCGCCCGAAAAAGCACTCGGCGACTTTCAATCAGCCCTCAAATTAAGTCCGCGCGAGGCAAACGCCTTGCAAAACTCGGCCAATGTGTTGTCTGGCCCCTTGGAGCGACCGAAAGAGGCGATTGCCGCGCTGACGAAGTTGCTCGAATTCCGTCCGACGGACGCCGACGCCCTCGCGGGGCGCGCGGTGCTTTATGCGCGACTCGGTCGCTCCGACGAGGCGCTGGCCGATGTCGTGCGACTGGGAACCGTATCACGCACGGCCGAGCATCCGTATCAAACTGCTTGCGTGTACTCTTTGTTGTCGAACGGTCAGCCGCCTCATCGCGCCGAGGCCTTGCGACTTTTGGCCGTGGCCTTTCAACAGGACGCGCAGCTCGCCGAGCTGGCGCCGCGCGATCCGGATCTCGCCGCGCTTCGCGAAGATCCAGAGTTTCAACGAATTATCAGCGCCGCGCAGGCGCTCCGGCAGGCCGGACGAACCGAAACGAATCCACAACCATGATGAAGCCCTCACGCGTTCACCGTCCTAAATTGTCACATCGCCTGGCAACAGTTGCCGAGCAACTGGAATCGCGAGCGCTGCTCGACGCCACTGGATTTCTCTGGGGCGATGCGCCGCAGCTTACCCTCAGTTTCGCCGAGGAAGGAACCAACGTCGCGGGATTGCAGAGCGCGCTGCATGGCGCGTTCGACGGCTTGGCGGGCGCCGACGTGTGGCAAGGTACAGTGCTCCGCGCGTTTCAAACCTGGGCATCGCTGACCAACGGGGATATCGGCGTCGTCAGCGACGGTGGATTGCCATTCGGCGTGCCGGGCCTGGCGCGGGACGACAGCCGCTTTGGCGACGTGCGCGTGGCGGCGGTCCCGCTAACAGAGGACGTGCTCGCCGTTTCGATTCCCTCCGATACGCTGATCGCCGGCTCCTGGAGCGGCGACGTGCTGTTCAACAGCAATGTGGCGTGGACCAGCTTGGACGATCTGTACTCGGTCGCGCTCCATGAAGCGGGGCACGTCTTCGGCTTGGAGCACAGCGACGACCCCGCGTCGCCGATGCACGTCCACGGCGTTTCCAATGCGATCACGCCAACCCCAGCGGATATCGCGGCCCTGGTGGCGCTCCATGGCGCGCGCATGCATGATCTCAATGAATACGATACCGGTGGAAACGACGGCGCTTCGCCAGGCATTCTCATCGGCAATGAAACCGTGGCGAGCGCAACTCGCCTGCAAAAAGCACAAGACGGCCAAGGCGTTGATGGGTCGGCACCATCGATCGCGCACGCCGACATCACGACCGAAACCGACGTCGACTTTTACTGGTTCGACGGCCTTTCGGACTACAACGGCCCGGTGACGATCGCGGTCCGGCCAGCCGGGATGAGCCTGTTGGCGCCGCACGTCGAACTGCTGAATGAGCAAGGCGAAGTGCTGCAATCCGCCACATCGGAGTCCATGACGGGGGAGAGCGTGACGCTGCAACTGGCCGAGAACGACCGCCACGCACGCTATTACTTGCGCGTGGCCGGAGTCGACGGCCCGTTCGCCATCGGTCACTACTCCGTCACCGTCTCGTTCGACGACGTGGTCACCGTCGATCCCGAGCGGATCGATCGCTTTGCTGGACGCGAATTTCGCTTCGCCACCGCGCATCAGATTCGTGATCTCTTCGAGCTGGGCGCCGATACGCTCTTAAACGACGACGACCACGCCGACGACGATCCGCTGGAGTCCGGTGAGTTAGAGACCGCGGTCGGATATCTGGAGGATACGCGCTACGAGGCCATCGGCAGCATCGCCGACGCGGTCGACGTCGACCACTACCGCTTCAAGTCGCCGCTATTCGCGGCCGGATCGAGCGTACCGCTCACGATTTCCATTGACTCACTGGAAACCGGAGGCCTGATCCCGCAGGTCGAACTGTTCACAGCCGATCAGGAGCCTGTCGCGACGACGATTGTGGCGAATGGAAACGGTCGACTCGTGGTGCAATTGCCGGCCGCATCATCCGAAGACGAGTTCCTGCTCCGCGTGAAGGCTGCGCCCAACGCCGGCGCGAACGCGACGGGCAACTACAAGTTGTCGATTGTCTTCGGCGGCCAGGCAATCGAACTCGTTGACTTCGCCGCCGGGACCTTGAGCAACGCAACGCCAGTTCAGTTGCACGCGCTGCACGTCGGGCAGTCGCAACTCATGCACTTGCTGCTCGATCTGACCGGCGCCGCTGCGACAGCCGACGGCGTTTGGGCCACGATTTACGATGACGCCGGCGCAGTCCGCGCGCGAATTGGAGCACAAGCGGGCGATGCTCGCTCCGGTGGCGCTGTCTTGTTGGAGCCCGGCGCCTACACCATTCAAGTGGCGGGCGTTTCCCTCACCGGCGACCAGCTGCAGGAGATCGCCTATCAATTGCGCGGCGCCGTCATCTCGGACCCGTTGGGGCCCATTCTGCACGATCCCACCTTCGATCCGGTGTATAGCTGCCCTGGAATGACTGGCGTGTATTGCTATCCGGGAGGCGTGCAGTCGCAGAGTCCGTATCTCTGGTCCGACTTCATTCAGACGGAGCCCAGCGGCCAGCCGCCGAGCGACCCGAACGATCTGTTCAACAATTGGTGGAATTGGTTCTGGAGTCTGCAGCCAGGCGACACGAACGGCGACCAGGCGGTCAATGTGAGCGACCTGAACAACGTCCGCAACAACATCGGCGAGTCGGGCTACGCGCCGCTTGGCGACACGGACGGCGACGGCGTGGTCGGCATCGAGGATCTGAACCTGGTACGCAACAATTTCGGCAATTCCAGCGCCCCTCCCGCCGCTCCGGCAAGGCCGAGTACCGCAACCTTGGCGGCAAGTTCCGCTCAGATCCGGCCATCCACGGCGCTGAGAGTGTCCGTTAGCGCCGTGGATGCCGTTTTCGGGTCCTATGTGAGCGATCTCGGCACCATAACGGTCCGGCGCCGCACGCGGCTGGCTTAAATTGACGGCCAATCCGATTTTTCTGGCGGATATTCTAAGCGCACGCAACTCCTCTCGCTGAAGCGACGCACCGTCGCCAACTCGCCGCGACCCTGTGCCATTGGGCGGTACTCGCGAACGGCCGAAATAATTGAGGAGCCGAACTCATGAAACGCCGCATTCGTCATTCGTTCTGGACCATCGCACATCGCTGGAAACGACCCCTCTGCGCCGTCGCCGCACCCACGGTCGCGTTGGTGTTTGCCACCTCGGCCGCGGGCTCCGGAATCTCCGGAACGATGTCCAATTTCGATGTCTTCAACGAGACCGAGACCGAGGCCCACGGCGCGGAGCTGGAGCTCGAAGACGTGCATTCCGTCGATGTGATGAGCACGTACCCCTCGCACTTTGACCACAAGACGATCGAGGAATACAACGAGGGCGGCCGTTTTGGCACGCGCATTCGTTTCAGCGGATACAACTTCAGCGCCTCGGGCTCGTTGGCGCCGTCGGTCGGTCAGAATACCAATGGCCATCTTTGCGTGAACGTGCCGGGCTGCGAACACTTTGGCTTCGCCGTCCGCACGCAGCCCACGGCGACGCGCTACTACTGGCTCGACAGCAACCAGCAACGCATCGGCGCCACGCCGATGTCGGTGCCGAATCCGAGCTGGACCTACTTTCCGCCCGCCAACCCTGGCGATGCGCCGATGCTGCGTGCTGAAGTCGAAATGCCGGAGCCGGCGGAAGTGCATGAGCAGCGCCCCGACTCGATCTGGATGAAGGTCTACAAAACGGAACTCGACCGCGCCGTCGGGCTCGATGAATTGATGTCCGCTGGCGACGTTGTTCCCGAAGACGAGGCGGAAACCGAATCGGAATGGGAGCTGCTGGAAGGGGGCAAGATGAAGGGCGTGGACGCCGAGGTCGGCGAACATGGCAAGGCGGTGATTCGCCGCTACGAGTATTTCCGTTACACCGGCCCTTATGACGAAGAGCACGAGCCCCTGTCCATTTTTCTCGACCAAGAATTGGACGAGCCGCCCGCGGGTGAGTTAGGCGACTTCATCGCCGCCAACATGGTGGCCGCGAATCTGGTCGACTTCGTCGACCCCGTGGCCGGAGACACCAACCAGGACGGCGTCGTCAACATCGTCGATTTGAACAACGTGCGCAACAACTTTGGCGGCGCCGGCCTGGGGGATGCCAACGGCGATGACCTGGTCAACATCGAAGACCTGAACGCCGTCCGCAACAACTTCGGCGCGGGCGACGTTCAGCCGGTGCCGGAACCGATGACGCCCGTGCTGTGCGTGATCGGCATCGTCTCTTGTGTCTGCGTGAGAGCGCTCCGCAAGCCGTAGTCCCTGTGCGACTGACGTGCCCTACCGCTGGCGAATCGATGACCCTTGATCTTGTCGAAGCGATTCAAAAATGGTTTGGCCGAATGAGAGATTCGCGTCTTCCTTGCCCAGCGGACCGTGTTTCCGACTTCGAGCAAGGCGACGCGAATCGTTTGTGTTAAGGTGATGGGGGATTGTTCGTAGAGCCCTACGACGTCGACATCATGGAAAGACCAGACTGGCCGCACGAACATCGCCCCGAGCCGTGCCGATTTCAAAGACTTGCCCCAAACAAAGCGCCGACGCCGGCCGTGAGCGCCATCGCAAATGCGCCCCAAAAAGTCACTCGCAGAGCGGCTTTCACCACGGGGGCGCCTCCCGCGTAGGCGCCAAATCCTCCGAGGAGTGCCAGGAACACGATCGACGTCGCAATCACCACGGGGATCAGCGCGGCCGCGGGAGCGATCAGCACGGTCGCCAACGGCATCGCGGCACCCAGCGCAAAGGTTCCGGCCGAGGCGAAAGCCGCCTGAATGGGGCGGGCCGTCGTCATCTCCGAGATGCCCAACTCATCGCGCGAATGGGCGGCCAAGGCGTCATGAGCCATCAACTGCTTCGCTACCTGCATTGCCAACGCGTCGTCGAGCCCTCGTTTGACATAGATGGCGGCCAATTCCTCATGCTCGAAGGCGCTATCCGCGGCGAGTTCCTTACGTTCCCGAGCCATGTCGGCCCGCTCCGTATCGGCCTGCGAACTGACGGACACAT
>JALHLM010000007.1 GCA_022844585.1 Pirellulales bacterium
GACCTTCCAGAGTTCATGTCCACGATTGCCGTCGTCGGCGGAGAAGTACAGGACATTGCCGACGGCGGTGAGATAATCTGGCTCAGAGCTATTTGGGCCTGGGTTCAGGTCCGCCACCATTACGGTGCCGGCTTCCGTACCGTCGCTCATCCAAAGTTCGTATTCGCTATCGCCGTCGTCGGCCACGAAGAACGCGGTTTCGTTCACCACGATCAGGGTCTCGCCGTAGTAATTGCCGGGATGCGTGTACGGCGGCAACATCTTGATGGGCACGGTCCCTTCGGGCGTGCCATCGCTTTTCCAAAGCGCTTCTTCGTCCTCGTCGCCGACGTTGGCGATGAAGAACAGCGTTCCGCCGACGTTGGTCAGGAATGCGCCGTAGCCGGAGTAGTTGACCTCGATTTCCTTGACCAGCACGGTGCCGTCCTCCGTGCCGTCGGTCTTCCAGAGGTCAAACACGCTGGCTTCGCCGCCGTCGGCGATGAAAAAGAGCGTGCCGTCGACATCGATCAGGTTGTACGGCTCGGAACCGTAGCGCCCAGGGAAAATGTCTTTGACAGGCTTCGTGCCTGCGAGCGTACCGTCGCTCATCCAAAGTTCTTCGCCGTTTTCTTCGTCGTAGGCGCTGAAGTACAACTTGCCCCCTGCGGCCGTCAAGTACCTCGGGTAGGAGCCGCCCTCGCCGGGCACGATGTCTTTCACACGAATCGTTCCAGCCGTGGTGCCGTTGCTCATCCACACTTCGCGGCCGGCCACCTCCGTTTCGGCGGTGAAATACAGCAGATTCCCCACCGCGGTCAGGTCGTAGGGATACGAGTCGTAGCTCCCCGGCGCGATGTTCCTCACGCGGACGGTGCCCGCGGCCGTGCCGTCGCTCTTCCAGAGTTCGCGGCCGCTGACGCCGTCGTCGGCGGTAAAGAACAGCGTGTCGCCGACGGCCACCAGATCTTGCGGTTGTGAGCTGTAATCTCCTGGATGGATGTCTTTCACCAGCACCGTGCCAACTTCGGTGCCATCGGTTTTCCAAAGTTCGGTGCCGGTTTCAAAATCTCCCGACACGAAGTACAGCGTGCCGCCCACATTGGCGCGGTAGAAATACCCGTTGAAGTAATTGATGTACACATCCGTGAGACGCGTCGATCCAGCTGCCGTGCCGTCGGTCGTCCACAGCGCATCGCCGGTCCCGTCGTCGGCCACGAAGAACAGCGTACCGTTGACGTCCGTGAGGTAGCTAGGATACGAGTCGTGGGTGCCCGGTTGGATCGTTTTGATCGGCAGCGTGCCGTCGGTGGAGCCGTCGCTGGTCCAGATTTCCAGGCCGCCGCTGGCGCCTTGCTGCGTAAACAAGACCTTGCCGTCCAGGTTGACGAGCGGCGTCAAGGTCTCAATGCTCGACACGGGCTCAGTGCCCGCTGCGGTGCCGTCGCTCTTCCAGAGTTCACGTGCGCCGACGCCGTAGCCGCCCACATAGAACAGCGTGCCGTTGACGTTCACCAGCTTGTACGGCAACGAGCCTGGGCCGTAAAACTCGGAATCCACGACCTTGTTGGTTCCCTCCGGAGTGCCGTCCGTCCTCCAAAGATCGGCGCCGCCAGCGACGTCGGGGCTGGCAAAGTACAGCACATCGTTGACGACCAGGCTCTCGTAGAAAGTAGGAAAGTAGGACAGCGCCTCCGTGCCAGCTTCCGTGCCGTCGCTTCGAAACATTTTCGTCAGGCCAGTGTCATCCCAGGCCGCAAAGTAAAGGTCGCCCTGGAAGGAAGTGAGATTCGTGGGATAGGAGTCGTTGGGGAAGGTTTGAAGGTGGCCGATATAGCAGTTGCCCCAATAGTCCCAACCATCACACACGTACCCTTCGTGGGTTCCAGGTGCAAGGTCTTTGACGAGGTATGTGCCGGCCTCGGTACCGTTGCTCGTCCACAGTTCTCGACCAGCAGCCGTCGCGCCGACGAAGAACAATTTGCCGTCGACATTGGTCAACTTGTTGGCAGTCAGGTTGGCCACGACCGGCGCGGTGCCTTCAGCCGTGCCGTCCGATTTCCAGAGAGAGTTTTGCGCTGTGAAATACAGCGTTCCGTCGACATCCGTCAATTCCTGTGGGTAGCTGGGGTCCATCGTCTCATGCTGGTCACCCACCGGCAACGTTCCGGCTTCTGTGCCGTCACTCTTCCACAAAGTCCTGCCGCCGAACTCTCCAGTTGCCGAGAAAAAGAGCGATCCATTTACGCTCGTCAGGTTCGTGGGATGCGAGCCGCTGCCGAAAGGCAGAATGTCTTTGACTTGCCGAGTCCCCTCAGGCGTACCATCGCTGGTCCAAAGTTCGACGTCGCCATAGCCGCTGTCGGCGGTGAAGAACAAGGCTCCGCCGACGTCGGTCAGTTTAGAAGGCGAGGAGCCGTCGCCGCCAGGTCGAATATCCTTGACCAACCTGGTTCCTTCTGCGGTGCCGTCAGTGCGCCAAAGCTCGCGGCCATGTTCAAGGCTCTCGGCCACGAAATAGCCGGCGCCGCCGATCGCCATCACCTCTCCCGGTCCGCCAATCACCGGCTGCGTGTTGATGTCGGCGACCAATTCCGGCGTCACCGCGAGCAGCTTGCGCGTTTCGAGCGTTTCGAAGCACAATCGCGTTCGCAGTTTCGCCAGTCGTCCGCGTTGACCAGCTTGGCGTTGGGAATTGATTCGCGGGAAGCCGGAGTTACGCACGTCGAACAAATCACTGAACCGCATGGGAAGTTCCTTGTAGCCCTGTGGGGCGAACGGCGATCAAATCCGAGTTTTTTTGCGTCGCCGGTGGAATCGCGTTGGCGACGTGGGACGAATTGAGTTTTGAAGGTAGTGTCAGCGCGCAACGAGCTTGCGACGGTTGGCGAACAACAGTCCAAGCGAGCCCAGCACGCCGAGCAGCACGCTGCTCGGCTCGGGCACCGGCGAAAGCCGCAGGACCTGGCCGCCGGTCGGGGCGTTGGTGTGATTGGAGACGTACAGCACGCCGTCGGGCCCGGCCAAGACGCTGCCGGGAAAGGCAAGGCCCGTGCTGGCGATCGTGGTGCGTTCGCCCGTGGCAGGATCGATCTTGATGAGTTGCCCGGTTCCTGGACCGGTCTGCGACGCCAGGCCGTTGGTCGTGAGTTGTAGCACGAACAAATTCCCGTCCTCGTCGAAAGTGAGATCAATGACGTTGGTGAAGCCGGTGAAGGCGATCGACAGCTCTTCCGTCGACGGATCGAAGCGGTAGACGTTTGCGGCGCCCGGCGGAAACGGGAAGCCGGTCAACTGGCCGATGTAGTAGGCGTCGTCCGGCCCGACCGCGACCGCGGTGGGCACAGAAGAAAACGCCGGCGGCCCGAACGGCAAGGGATTCGGCCGCGCGGGCAACACCGCGAGGGTGCTGACCACGCCGGCCGCGGTGGCTTGCAGGAAATCGTTACTGCCAGCATCGGCGATGAGAAAATTGCCGGCGGCGTTTAGGGCGAACCCAAACGGGTTGCTGTCCACCGTGGTCCCGTCCGGGTTGGCCGCCAGTTCGTGGGCGGAAACGTCGGCCACCTGCGTCAACGTACCGGAGCCATCCAAGGCGATGTGAACGATCGTCCCCAGCGGCGCGCCAGCAGCGCCGAGATTGCTGTTGCGTAACGCCGGATTCGATCCCAGGCCGAAGAGTCCGTACGCCTCGCCGCTCCCGTCGAAAACGATGTCGGTAAGCCCATTGGCTTCGAGACCGGCCGCGGTGGCTACGCTCGGCAAATCGTTAAGAACACGCGATTGCACGCCATTCAAGAGTCGACTGAGGCCGCTCGTGGCGCCGAGAAAAGCTTCGTTGCCACTGCCCAGAATGATGCTCGGCCCATCGCCGCCACTACCGGCCTCGGCCACGTAAAGGGCGCCGTCCGGCCCGATCGCCAGGCCGCGCGGCGTGGCCAGGTTACTCATGACCTCTTCGATAAGATATTCGCCGGCTTCGAGCTTCCCGGCGTTGAACCCGGAAAGCACGACGCAGAGTACGGCGAGGATGGACGGTTGCGTGATTTTCATGTTGCGAGGAGCGAGGAGGTTTCGGGCGGCGGGCGCGAAGTCGCGGCCCGGCAGCGTCGAGTGGCGTGACCGGGCGCTTGCGTTCTAATTGCGCTGGTCACACATAGCGAGACACAAAAACCGGTCAGCGCGAAAGAAAGACCCCGGTAGGGCGACTAATACCCCCCGGTAGCGCCGTCACTCAGAAGGGTTAGACGGCGATTCGCTTGGCGTGGCTTCGTGCTTCTGTCCGCGAATTAGTTCGCGGGCCTCCTGCACCAGCGCGGCGTACAACACGGGGTCGCCCCACTCCATCCAGTCCGGTTTTGTGAGGGTAACATCATCCCCGCCGGCTAAACGGGGATCGTTGCTGCGGCGGTCGGCCTCGTGGATCCATCGCTCCGCCGCAGCGAGGCAGCGTTCCGCGTCGGCGGTGTGCCCCAATCGAGAATGAGCCATTGCCAGAAAACACCAGTCCCACGCGCGCGGCACGTGGATGGTCGCCGCGGTTTCAAAACATCGAACGCACTCATCGTATTTGCCGACGCGGTAGAGCGCCGCGCCACGCGCCCAGGCGCCCCAATGCCAAAGCACGTCCGAAGCGTTCGCGTACTCCAAGAGCTGGGACATGTTATCCAGCGAGTCAGCGCTCAACACGCAGGACCGAAGGATTTCACCGGCCTTCCGCGGCTCGCTGGTCCCGTCGAATTGATCAACTATCGCGGCGCAGACGCGGCGATATGCGTCTCGGTCTCCGGCCGCGAAGTAAGCAGTGGCGACAAACCGCCACATCGTGGGATCTTCGGGCTCGAGGGCGCTAGCTTGAGCGAATTCGGTCGCGGCCAGTCGCCAGTCCCGCCGACCGACGGCGCTATACCCGGCGCTGCGATGGAACTCGAGTTGCACCTCGGGATCGTCGGGCAAAAGCTTTAACGCTTTGGCATATTCCACGTCGGCCGTGAAGTTTTTTCTCAAACTGGCGAAGGCCCGAGCGCGCATGACTTGCAGCCTAGGGTCCAGGGGCCGTTGCACGCCATGGATCAGTGCCCAAGCTTCCTGGCAAAAGAGATGAAATTCCAGCCAGTCCCACCAGGCAATCGGCCATTCGGCTGACGCCCCCTGGTTATGAACCCAGTGGCGTCTCCAGTCCCCTCGGTCAGCATCGTAACGAATTTGTGTCCAGAGTTCTTGCGACTCAATCGCCTTGTCCAGCGTCTGCCTGGCCAAATCGATATGCCCGAGTCGGTGTTGGGCCATGGCCAGGATCGGCAGACTTAGCGCCCGACCCGACCAATCCGGATCGCCCGTCAAAGACTCCGTTAGGGACTCCACCGCCAGTTGGAATTGCCCGTGGCGATACTGGGTGGCTCCGAGCACGTAAAGGCGATACCACCCCCCGGGTTCGGCGATCTTCGCTTCACGCGCCATTTGAGCGAGTGGCCCGAAGTCCGCGGGCGGATTGCTCGACAACACGTACGTGCGTGTCAATTCAGTGGCTAAATTGATATCCAGTGTACGGTGGAAGCGCTCATGCATTCTCTGGCGCGTGCGGTCGTAGCCGGGTTCATCGCCCAGATACAAGAGCAGCAAGGCCTGCCGATACCAGCGCATGGTCGAGTCCGGTTCTTGAATCGCCATCGCCTTGCCGAAGTCCGCGCTCGCCAGATCCCACAATCCCAAGCTCGCGTAGAGGTCCCCGCGAGCGACCCAGACCGACACGTGCTCACCATGCAATTCGATGGCCTTCGAGAACGCGTCGTGTGCGTCATCCCACCGTTCTTGGGTCGTGAACCAGTTGCCGCGGTCGAGCAAGGCGTTCGCGGCGGTGAGTCGTTCCAGGCCCTGTCGAATCTCGCCAGCGCGATCCTCGGCCAGTTTCTGCGCTCGTTCGAAGCGGTCCCGCTCCGCCTTGGTGCGGGCTTGCTCCGCGCGAATCAGATAGTTGCTCGTGGCCAGCGTGACAAATCCCAGCGTGAGCGCCAACAAAACTCCCGCCGCCGCCAGCGAAGCGACTTTGTTCCGCGATACGAACTTGCGCACTCGATACCAGGTCGACGGCGGGCAGGCTTGCACAGGTTCGTCGTGCAGATAGCGCTGCACGTCCAGAACCAGTCCCGCGGCCGTTTCGTAGCGCCGCCCTCGGTCCTTTTCCAGGCACTTCATCACGATCCAGTCGAGCTCGCTGCGAAACGATGGCAACGGACGGCGAGCATCGGCGGAGCGTGCTTCGGCACTGGTTGACTTTTCACTCGGTCGCATCGCCAGTCGAGCGGAGGGGCGTGGCGGCTCCTCTTCGCGAATGATGCGACGTACTTCATCGATGCCGACGGTACGAAATCGTTCTCGATCGAACGGCGTGCGTCCCGTCAGCAACTCGTAGAGCAACACACCGAGGCTGTAAATGTCCGAACGCGTGTCGACGTCCAACCCGCTCAGCTCCGCTTGCTCGGGACTCATGTAGAGCGGCGTTCCGACCACCTGTGCGAAATGCGTGAATAACGTCCGTTCCGTGAGCGGGGAATCGATGGCCTTGGCGACTCCAAAGTCAATCACGATGGGCGTTGGCGTGCCATCCATCAACGTGACCAGGACGTTCGACGGCTTGAGATCGCGATGAATAATGCCCTTCAAATGGGCATGTTGCACCGCACGGCAGACTTGCGCGAAGAGCGTCAACCGCTCGTGCGGCGGCAATTGATTTGCGTCGCAGTAGTCCGTGATCGCCACGCCGCGAACGAGCTCCATCACGAAATACGGCCGTCCGGAATCCGTTTCGCCGGCATCGAGCACCGTGGCGATATGCGGATGATCCATCATCGCGAGCGCTTGCCGCTCCGCCGCGAACCGGGCGACCACCTGCTTCGTATCCATGCCGGGCTTGAGGATCTTAAGCGCGACCTTTCGCCGCACCGGCTTCGATTGTTCCGCCATGAACACGACGCCGAACGCTCCCTCGCCGATCTGCTCCAGCAACTTGTAGGCGCCGATCTGCATGCCGGGGCGTTCGACCAGGCGTGGTCCGGCGCCCGGCTCGACGCGCTCCATCAGCGCAATCGTCGGGAATAATTCCAGGATCCGTCCTGCGAATTCCGGATGACGGCGCGCGTACTCATCGGGCGTTGGATGCTCGCCGTGACGCAAGCGCAGGGCGAAGTCGTCCGCCAGTTCCGCCAGTCGATCGGTGAATGTCGCGTCGTCGTTCATAGCGAAAACGCCGCGAGCCCGCCGGGCAATGTTTCCAGAATCCTTCTCAGGCGCTCGAGCGCCCTGAGATATCGCTTCGAGGCGGCGCGCTCCTCGATGCCGAGCACTTTGGCGGTCTCGCGGCTGGTGAGTTGTTCGAAGTGACGCAAGGCCAGCACTTCACGATCGATCGGGTCAAGCTGGTCCAGCGCCTCCTGCAGACGGCATTTGCTCTCGTCGCGCATGGCGGCCTCGCTGGCGCGAGTACCATAGCCGACGATCTGAGCCGCCAGCGCGGACGCCGTGTCGTCCGCGAGCTGGCGTTGATAGAGGGAGACCTCCCGGCCGGCATTGCGCATCTGCGTGCCCAAATGCACGCGATGCAATTCCAGCAACTTGTTGGCGGCGATCCCGCGCAACCACAAGTACAACGAAGAGTCGTCCGTCGACACAAAGGCCTGACGATGTTGGCAAGCCTCGAAAAAGACGTCCTGCACGACGTCGGCCGGATCGACGCGCCCACGAAGCCGGGCGTCCAAGCGAAAGGCGACAAGCCGGTGAAGCCGAACCTCCTGCTGGCGCAGCAATTCCCCCCACGTCGCCTGATCGTCAGCGGCGCTGACCGCGTCGAATTCTGCCGGTCGTTCGTGCGGCATACTGCATGACTGCTGATCTTAATACCGTAATTGCGCTAGGGCGCGAAAGCGAGACAGCGCCATCCTGATTCTGTGCTACGCGTGGCACGACCGTCTACTCCTGAAGCGCGTCGACCAAGTCTTGGAATCCGTCGGGACTGCCCGGCAACCATTTGCTGGTTCCTTCCAGCCGCATGATTTCCGCGGTTTCCGGATCCTTGGCGTCCATGTTTAACATCAACTCGGTAAAGCGCTTCGCGAGATCGCCATCAAACGAGGAAGCAGCGGTGAACACGCAATGGCTGAACTCGGGGGAAGTCCATAGTGCTTTGACGGGCGCTGCCTCTTGGCTGCTATTCTGAACATGTTTCCAAAGATCCTCGGTGACGATGCCGGCTTCCCCGCGCCCTTCCCGGAGCGCTGCCAAGACGTGCTCGGGGCTGGCACAGGGGTTCCCACGGAAATCGACTTCTTTGTCCAGTCGAATGAGCTCGACGCTGTCAAGCTTGAGGCCGCCCTTCGAAAGGTAGTGCAACGGCAAGACCGTCGCTTCGGCCGCCTCGGCGCTGCCGAGAATCAGTCGCTTGCCGACCAAGTCGCTAAGCGACTCGATGCCTGAATCCGCGCGAACCAGCAGCACCGATCGCACGGCGCGATCCACGTCCCGCATGACCAGCGTTTGGCTGGCGCACTGGCGCTTGACGTGATACTGGGCATGCGCGAGCGGCGTGTTCCAGGCGATCTCCACTTCACCGCGGTCGAGCGCCGCGACGAGCGCATCGTAGTTGGAATACAGCACAAAGTCGGCCGGGAAGTCACGGCGATTCAGGTAGCGCGTAAGATCTTGAAACACAACTACCGTGCTCGGCGACGAAGCCACGGCGCCGATTCGTACGATCGGTGCTTCCGTTTTCCCAGTTTGCCCTTGGGAGTTCTGGACCGCCGCAAGGACGAAACACAGTGTCAGCAGTCCAAAGAGAAAGACGCGGCGATACATGACAAGCCCTGCCGTGGTGAGGATACCGTGACAATACTCAAGATTTTGACAGGCCCCGTGGCTGACGTCCAGCCGCAATTCGCAGTTCTGACGCTGTGTCCGAGTCATGTTACGGCGCGTGGTCGGCTGGGCCGTAACGTGCGTGGGCGGCAATGGCCAAACGACGTTTGCCCCACCCGACCTTCGCGCACACTCGGCGATGGGCGCAGGGCGAAGCCCTCGGCTATGCCACTGGCCGCTGGGTTTGGCATTGGGCACATAGAACGTCGCCCTTAACAAGAGCAACTTGGCAGTTCATCGTCATCGATTGACGGGCGCCGCGTGACCGGGGCAATCGGCGCCGACGACGCCTTCGCGAACATGCAACCATATGTCGCGATACACCTCACCAAATGAGCAAGCCGATGCGAGCAAAATGGGCGAGCGTCGTGCCCAGTAGGCCCTGCAACTGCTCCGAATCAGCCTTCTCGGCGTCTCCGACGGCCCCTCGGAATAAGAACTCGGCCAATTGATCCCAGGCGTGCTCGCCGTCCAGCAGTGGCAAAACTTTCGCCATCCTCGGATCAGGCAGCGATGCCATCTTGTGCGTCAGCGTGACAATTGGCCAGCCACGCTCTGCCTGATATCTAGCCACTGGACTGGCCAAGGGTTGCACGCCAGCCTGATGCGTTAGCACAGATTGATTGAGCCGAAACTCAACGACCTCTTTCTCCATGATGAACCGCCCCAGCATTTCTCCTCGCAGCGCCGCGACCTCGTCGCCAGTCAGGGTACGTCCGAGCCGCTCGCCAACTCGCTGGCATAATTGAGGAAATGGAATCGCTTGCGGATAGCACTCAGACAACGTGGTCAGCGCTACTTTGAGCGCTGGACGATTGCTGGTCGCAGAAACGCCATGCACGGTCGTGAACCGCACCACCTGGCCGCTCGTCAGATCCGATGGCGATGCGGTCGATTGAGCCGATGAAGCCACGAGGAATCCCTCGACTTGCAGGCCGCTCACGTCTCGATCCAGCGCGACCTCACGGCGACACAACAGCGTACGGCGAAACGATTGCCCATTGAGAAAGTCGAGGTATTGCTCGCTACCGACTTCTCCGTGCTGTTGGCGCAGTTGTTGGAGCACGTCGGGCGCCACGTTCAGTTCGGCACGATCGGCGAACGTCACCTCGGTCAGGTACTGCAACCCTGCTGCTTCGGCGTCGCGGATGAAATCGTGAAAAAGCACCGGACGGTTGTCAGCTTCCAGGAACTCATGCATCAGCCCGCTATCGGACATCTGTGCGACCGTTCGCTTAAGATCGCGCAGCACCAACGCGTACGGACCATCCGCAGGCGTCGCCATGGCGGCCAGGAATTCGATCAGGCCTCGCATCTGCCCGACGATTTCGCGGGGGTTATCTGTGTCGCGCACGTGGTACATCGCCATGCCCCGCAACATGCGCCGCAGGTGACCGCCGGGAAAAGCGTTGTAGCTGACGTAAGCAATCCCCTGGGGGGACAACATTTTGGCGCAGACGTCCAGCACCTTTGACTGGACGCTTTCAGGAATCCACGAGTAGAGGCCGTGGGCGATGATAAAGTCAAACGTGCCGAACGTGCCGTCCAGATCGCGCAGGTCCAGTTGTTCGAGGCGCACGTTGTTCAGGCCAGCGGCGTTCGCTAGCGCCCGTGCGTCAGCAATCTGCGCGGATGAAAGATCGATCCCCACGAACTCAGCCTGAGGAAACGTGTAGGCCAGCGGGACCAGGTTCGCGCCCGCCGCGCAGCCCAACTCCAATACGCGGCATCGTTCCACAGATTGCGGATGCATGCCGAACAGCCGGCCGAGCACAGCCATGCGATCAGGATGGGTGTAGTGATACGCCAGCCGGGGATAAGGGATCTGATCGTAGAACGTCGCGATATCGGCCTGTTGCATCCCGAATCACCTTAACCAATCAGGAGCGCTTGTCGGGCAAAGTCTTGCAGAAACACGTCCACTTGCTGCCGCAGCGCCGCGGCGATTTCCGATTTTCCGTCGATCGACCGCTTGTCCTGCGATGAGCCGACTTTGGCCGACAGAATATGGGGTAGTAGTGCTTGCACAATCTGCTCGCGATCGTGCCGACCGTCGAGCAGTTGCAAAGTCTGCCGCGCAAGCGGGTCGTTCAGTCGCACACGACGGTGAACCATGGTGCTCACGTCCCAGCCACGGTCCGCTTCATATCGCGCCAAGTGACTCGCCAGCGGTCGGGCCGTCACTTCGTTGACGTACTTGGGCGCCCAAGTGCTTAATTCCACAGCGCCGGTCGAATACCAATCGAGCACCCATTGCGCAAGCTGCCCGGCATCCAGTTCGCTCAGCGAACTCCCGGCAGGCATGCTTGACGCTTCGTCGCGAATGGCCTTGAACAGCGTTGGCAACGAAATCGCTTGCGATCGACGGCGCGCCAGCTGCGCGAGCGCGACCTCAACGCCAGGCTCGGTAACTTCCAAAATGCCATAGGGCGTCCGAAATCGTCGCTGCCGTTGACTCTCAACGTCAATCGGCTCACGCGAATCGGACGAGGTCTCGGTCGACTCGAATTGAATCTCAGGCACGACGTACAGATCGACGAGGCGCTCTGGGTTCAAATCACGATGGAGTTGTGCCGACTTGAGGCACAAGAGCGTCGAGCGAAAACTGCGGCCGTAGAGAAAATCGAGATACTGCTCGAACTGCAATAGATCATCGGCCGCGCGGATGCGTTCGAGCGCCTCGGGTGCGATGCCGGCCCCGCACATGGCCGGGAATTCGGCTTCGCCGAGGTACTGCAGACCGTGTCGGTCAGCATGGGCCGCGAACTGGTGGAAATAGACCGGGTCGCTATCGGCTTCCAAATCGTCGTGCAACAGCGAACCCGGCGGTTCGTCGAGCATGCGTTGGGTGTGCTCGACAACCGCCGTGCGGTAGGCCGAGCGCTTCTTGGGAATGCCGTCGTGGAGGAAGTGAATCAACTCATTCATCCGCTGCGGCCATTGCCCAGGGTCCGCGGCCTGATTGTGATACAGGCCCATCTGGCGGACCATGTCGGCAACGTGGCCGCCCGGATAAGTCTTGTAGCTGATGTAGGCGACACCCGTTTGCGCCAACACCGCGCCGCACAACGCCAGCAATTTGTCACGCGCGACGGGCGGAACCCAAGAGTATAGCCCATGCGCGATGACGTAATCGAAGCTTCCCAGTTCCGCGCCGAGATCCATCAAGTCGGCTGTGTGGAACTGAATGTTCTTCAGTCCCAGATCGTCGGTCACTCGCTGCGCTTCGGCAATTTGATGGGCCGATAAGTCGACGCCGACGAATTGACTGGTCGGAAGTCCATGCGCCATCGGGATAAGATTGGCCCCGCTCGCACAACCCAATTCCAGCACGCGGCAGTTGTCGGCCGGCGCTACATTGAGAGCCATCAGCTTGGCCAGCGCCCCCAAGTGCGCCGGATGGGTGCGCGGAAACGTCAGCCGCGGATAAGGAAAGTCGTTATAGCTGACCGTACGTTGCGTCATGGCACACGATCGAAGATGCTCGCCAACGGTTGCCGAAGGTTCCCAGTTATAGCGTGAACGGGGCAACGACGCAGGCTCACGGCGCCGCAATCGCGCGGGAACATTGGTCAGCGGAAAAGTGAGAAATCACTTGAGCACGGCCAAGATCGGGCCGTGTCCCTCTTCGACCAGGCGTACCGGACGACCCTGGACGGACACTTCCAGATGCCGGTGATCGAGGCCCATTTGCCGCAGGATCGTGGCATGGAGATCGCTGTAATATTGAGGCTCCTCGACGGCCTTGTACCCGACGTCGTCCGTCGCGCCGTGGACCGTACCGCCTTGGACGCCGCCGCCGGCCAGCCAGGACGAGTAGCCGCGAGGATTGTGATCACGCCCAGTCGTGTTTTGCGACCAGGGCGTGCGGCCGAATTCGCTGGTCCAGACGACTAGCGTTTCATCCAACATGCCGCGTTGCTTCAGATCACGTAACAGGCCTGCAATCGGTTGATCGGTCGCGCGGCAGAGCGGAGCGTGCGAATCGATATCGCCGTGCGCGTCCCACTCGCCATTGCCGCCGCCGCCATGACAGATCTGGATGAAGCGCACGCCCTGTTCAGCGAGGCGGCGAGCTAGCAACAGTTGTTTGCCAAACCCATCCGTGGCATCCTGGCCGATGCCATACATCTCTTTGACGTGCGCCGGTTCGTTGGAGAAATCAACCAGTTGCGGCGCTGTCAATTGCATCCGCGCGGCCAGTTCATAGGCTTTGGCCCGCGCGGCGATGTTCGAGTTGATCGCGTATTGCTCGCGGAACTCCTGATTCATTTCGTAAAGCGCCTGCATCTGCCGCTCGCGCTCAAAGGCGTTGCTCCCTCGCGGCGGCTTCAAGTTCGGAATCGGCGTTTCACCTGGCTGAAACGGCGTCGCCGCCACGGTCGCGCCGAGGTATCCTCCGGTCAATTGCACCGGCGAAGAGGGCCGGCCGATGTTCACGAACATCGGCAGATTCTGGTTGGCGGTCCCTAATGCGTAGGAAACCCAACTCCCCAGCGTCGGGTGATCCAACTGCCGCCCGCGATGGCCGGTGCAAGTTTCGATGACGGCCGGAAAGTGATTCCCCTCGTGGCACCACATGGAGCGCACGACGGCGATATCGTCGATCATGCTGCCGACGTGTGGAAACCAATCGGACACCGGGATGCCCGATTCTCCGTAGCGCGTGAAGGTGCGCTGGCAGGGAATGACCGGCCGCTGCATTTCCGCCTGGTTGTCGCCAAACCCCACGGCGTCAATCAGCTTACCGGCCCACTTGTTGTCCTTAGGGTCGAACGTGTCGATGTGGCTTACGCCGCCGCACATGAACAAAAAGATGACCGACCGCGCCTTTACCGGAAAGCGCGCACCGACTTCCACCTGATGCAACTCGCCAGCTTCGGCCCAGAGCGCACCCATTGCGACGCCCAGAAAGCCGCCGCCGGCCCGATGGAGCAATTGACGCCGTGACAAGAGATCGCTCTTGGCGAGGTGGTGCTCCATCGATTACCTCACGTAGATGAATTCATCGAGATTGAACAACAACCACGCCAGTCCTTTCAACTTCGCCGGATCATTTTTCAGATACGCTAACGCCCGTTCGCGTTCGCTGCCGGAAGGCTCGCGGGTGAGAGCCCAGCGGTAGCCGAGTTCGATAGCGGCCGCGAGATCGCCTTCGCTCTCTTTGACGAGCCGTTCCGCGAACATCGCGCAAGCGCGATCGACTTCGTCGCTGTTCATCATGAACAGCCCCTGCGTCGGGGTCACCGTCTGCGTGCGCTGCGGGCAAGGGGCGCGGCCGTCGTCGACGTCGAACGCTTGTAAGAAAGTCGGCATCACGTCGCGGTTCGTCGAGTAGCCGCGGGTCAGGTACGCGGCGCGGCGATAGGTTTGCGTCGACGGTTCGTCATTCCGTCTGCCACGGCCGCGTCGTTGGCCGCCGCCGAGATCAAACGACGGGCCGCCCACGGAGGTATCCAAGGCGCCGGCAGCCGTGAAAATCGAATCCCAAATCGGCTCGGCTTCCAAACGCTGGAGCGGAAAATGCCAGAGCAGCGCGTTCGTGGGATCGGCCTGGAGATTCGCCGCGGCGATCGATGCATCGACTTCGGAAGCCCGACGATACGTATCCGACGTGACGATCAGTCGATGCAACGCCTTCATGCGAAAGCCGCTTTGCACAAACTCCGCGGCCAGCCAATCGAGCAACTCCGGATGCGTTGGTTCGCCGCCGAGTTTGCCGAAATCGCTCGACGTGGCCTGCAACCCAGTGCCAAAATGCCACTGCCAAATCCGATTGACGGCCACGCGCGCGAAGAGCGGATTCTGCGGCGCGGTCAGCCAGTCGGAAAACGCTTCGAGCGGGCCTTCGCGAAAATCGGGATCCGCAGGCGCGAACGGCCAGCCCGGCGCGACTTCGTGATTCAACTCCGGCCGCTCCGGATCGCCGCTGGTGAGGATGTAGCTTTTCTCGGTCGCCCGTTTGGGATCGACTTCCACGGTCCAATACGCGGCCAGCCGGCCGCCTCTGCCGCCATCGCCGATGTCGGAGAGTTCACGCTGGAGATCGTCGTATTTCTTGCGGTCCTCGTCCGACATCACTTCCCGGATCTTGCCGGAATCGATCCGCAGAATCGGAAAGTAATCGTCCGCGATCTTCTGTTGCGCGGCCGTACGTTCGCGCTCGGACCTACGAATCACGGCCTGTACATCGTCCGGCAACATCGCCACGCGTTCGTCGTACAGTTGCTTCTGGTACGGTCCCGTAAGCGCGTTGATCGCCGCCTGCACCGGAGCGCGTCGATCTGCCGCTGCCTGCGATGCGCGGCCGCTGGCCACGATCTCTTCCGCCGTCGCCAGCGTGATCTTGCGCGGCACGAGGGGATCGAAGAGCGCTTTCATCGCGTAGAAATCGCGCTGCGTGATCGGATCGAACAGGTGGTCGTGGCACTTGGCGCAGCCGACCGTGAGTCCCATGAACGCGGTCGAAACAGTTTCCACGGCGTTCAACGCCAGTTCGCCGCTCTTCTGGCCGTCGCGAACCACGGCGCCGCGCGCGAGCAGTCCCAATGCAAAGATATCATCCGGCCGTGGTTCGGCCTTGGAGCGATAGCCGGTCGCCGACATTTGCGTCCGCTCGGTCGAACGATAGCCCGTCAACTGCGCGCGCACGAACTGATCGTAGGGCACGTCATCGTTCAGCGCATGAATTACCCAATCGCGCCAGAGATGAATCCCCTGGGCCGCGATCATCCGCTCGTCAGCGTCGGCGTAGCGTAACACGTCGAGCCAATGACGTGCATAGCGCACGCCATGCTGCTCGCTGGCGAGCAACTGATCGACGACTTTCTCGTACGCATCCGGCGAAGTGTCGTTTAAAAACGCCGCTTGTTCCGCCGGCGTCGGCGGAATGCCGACGAGGTCCAGATACACACGCCGCAGCAACGCTGCTTTGCCGGCTGGTCCATTGGGGGTCAGCGCGCGAGAATGATGTTCCGCCGCGATGAACGCATCGATCGGATTAGAGGATTCAGAGACGACGGTGGGCAATTCGCCCCGCTCGACAGGCTTGAGCGCCCACAGCAATTCCGCCGCGGCTTCGATCGTGAGTCGCGCTGGCGGCGACTCGGTTGGGGACGTTTCGCGCGGATCGGGCGCGCCCATTTCCACCCACTTCTCGAAGTCGGCAATCTGCTCCGGCGCGAGCGGTCCCTTGGGCGGCATTTGGAATTCGGGGTTCGTCCACCGAATCGCCTCGATCAGCCGGCTTTGCGCTGGATCATTGGCAACCAGCACCGGCCCGCCAACGCCTCCGGCCGCGACGCCCTCGCGCGAATCGAGCAATAGCCCGCCGCGGACCTTGATCGCCTTCGAGGAATGGCAATTGAAGCAATGCGCCGCCAACACAGGCTGGATGCGTTGCTCGAAAAACGCGACCCCCTCGGCCGTCGCACTTGGACGCGCGTCTCCGATGACGGCCACCGCATCATCGCCGTTTGCATGGCGCGAGCTGGCCGCCGATAGCGTCAGCGACAGCAAGGCGATCGTGAAAGGAATGCGCATAGCTGCGGCCCGAGTTGCGGCATTGCTGGAGGTTGCGATCGCCACGGCTACTCCCCGAGTCGATCTTACCGCGACTAAGGTCGGAATTCCACCCGAGCGGAGACGCCGTAAGCTTGCCCTGGACGGGCGTTTCGGCCATTGATCCGTTGCCACGGTGCAAATGCATAGTACTTTACTCGTCTCGCTCGTCTAAGGGTGACGAACTCTGCCGTGTCGCGGCCGTACAGTCCTGTTGGTGAGCTCGTTCGACGTGCGTCAAATAAATGCATCGCCTTATTTTGCGGAGATTCTTATGCGCCCACGGCATGTCCTGATGCTCACGACCACTTTTCTCGCGGCTATCGTATCCGGCAGCTTTGCCGTAGCGCAAGAAGGCTTTGAGAACTGGCAACTCGAGCCCGGACTCGCCCAAGCGCAACTGGTGATGGTCGCCCGAGTGGCTAGCATTAGCAAACTGACCGTCGTCGAAGGGGCCAAGACCGACATCGCCTTGCGCGAGTACCGCTTTCAGCCGATTCGGCGCCTCAAGGGGATTTTCCAGCGCGACCAGCTTTCGATGACGGCCGTCGACCTGGGCTGCCCTCCGGAAGACGCGGCCCAGGCCCCGCCGTTGCGCGAAGGCGAATACCGGCTGCTGATTCTGACGCAACAGGAGGGGCGGTACTTGGGCTGTGTCTCGGCAGCGCCGGGGATGACCACCTTCGACGAGCGCGTGCCGGCGCTCGCCGGTCCGGACGATCCACTGGTCGCGGTCGCCGAAACGCTGATCCGCGTCGCCGATTCGCGCTCGCGCCGCGAACGCGCCGCGTTGCTGGTTGAACGTCTCGCTGATGTGAAAGGCGTGGCCGCCGTTCCGTTGCTATCCAGCCTCCGCCAGCGCGCCGACTGGGCCGCGGCGGACCCACGCGCGTACGCCGCGCTGGCCCCCTTAGTAACCGGCGAACAGATCGCAGTTCGAATCGCGGCGCTCGAAACGCTGCGCGACGTGCTTGCCCATCGTATCGTCCCCAGTGAGCCGGAAGCGCTCGATGGCATCGCCAAGGCGCTGCGCACTACGGCGGAATCGAATGAGCCCATCGCGAAGGTTCGTTTGACAACACTCCAGGCCCTCGGGCATCTGTTGGCGCTTCGCTCCGATCTCGACTGGTCGCACGGCATCTTGATTGGACAAATGAACGACGCGCCGACCTATGCCGAGCGTGCTGCAGCGGCGACCGCGTTGGCACAAGTCGCGCACGCGAGCGCCGGCACGGCGCTGCTCGCCGCCTTCGCCGCGCTCCCCCTCGATGAATCGCCCGAGCGAGAGACGGAATACGCCACCGCAGCGGCCAAACGCGATCCGGCCGGCGCGGAACGCGCCCTGCTCGCCAGGCTTGAACAGTCGATCGCCGCCCGCCAATCACTGGAGGCGGAAATCGACGTCTTGGCGGGACTCCGCAGCAACGCGAGCGTGCCGCTGCTGCTTGCCGCCGCACGGCATTTACAACTATCGTCGGACGATCGCTACCACATCGCCTGGGCGGTCGGCCGATTGCAAGCAGAGGCGGCAGTCCCGCAACTTACCGAGTGGCTGCACGGTGATGACCACTACCTCCGGGATGCGGCGCTGACGTCGTTGGAAAGCATCGACTCGGACGCGGCGGCGGTTGCAGCACGCCCCATGTTGAAATCCGAAGGACATCTGCCGTACAAATTGCGGATCGCGCGCTTGCTCGCGCGGCACGGCATCGTCGACGGCTACGCGTTGGCCACGGAGCACCTCGCCGACTCCGGCCAAACCGCGGGCGCGGCGTTGGTGCTCGCGGCGCTCGACGATCCGCGCACGCCGCAAGAGTTGTCCTCCATCATCGAAAGCCGCCCGGATCGAGGTTGGCATGCCGCGGCCCTGTCGGGTCTGGCCGCGATCGACGACGTGGACGCGGGGCGACAACTCGGAGAAATTCTTGCCAACGATCGCCATCCACTGGCCGCGGAGGCGGCAGAAGCGGCTGGGCTCAGCTCAGATAACGCGCTCTTGAATCCGTTGGCGAAGCTGGTCCGTTCGCGCAACCGGCAAATCGCGCTGTCATCGCTCGTGGCGTTACGCCGCTATTTGAGCGGCGTGCGCACCTCGACATTGGGATTGGCCGCCGTAGACGCCAAAGTGAATCGCCGCCCTGACGAGCCACAACGCGACATCGCGGAACTATCGGCCGAGACCCGCGCTGCGATTGCCGAGGACGTCGCGTCGATCGTGACGGACACGTACGTAGAGACCGATTTGCGTCAAGAAGGATTGGCCGTTGCGCGACTGCTCGGCGGCGATACTTACGCGAAGCTGCTATCCACGCTAGCCGATCAGGCCGAGCTCGAAGGTTCGGCGCTGCTCACCAACGTCGAATCGGAACTGCGGCAATTGCGTTCGGTCAACTGATCGCGGCGCCACGATGAGACCGCGAGCCGCCGGAGGCCACATAAAGCGCCGTCCGGCGGCTCGCCTGATGCACGCGTTCACTTCTTGCGAGTCGCCTTAGCGGTCATGAAGTCGACCCATTTGCCGTCCTCGCCGAGCATCCCGGACGTGATGACGATCGAGTCAGGCGACTTGAACTCGTAGACGTCGCGGAACTTGGACTTCTTGCCCGCCAGCAAAAAACTCGGCCCCTCGGCTTCCAGCGTCAAGATCTTGCCTGTCGAGTCGACAGCGCCATGGTACTGCCACATGTGGTTCATCATCGAATCGACCCAGGTGCCGACGTACTCCTTCTTTTCCGCGTCATATCCCAGCGTCTGCACGGCGTCAATCTCCACGCCTTGCACGTTGGTTTTCGAATCGCAAACCATCCAAAACCCGCCGAGCATCCGCGCGGACATGGCGCCGGTGGGTTTCAGCGGCGGTTGCCCTGGCCCCGCCGTGCCTTCGCCCTCGGTTTTCCATTCGCCGACGAATTGCTGCAGCCACTCATGTTCCTTTTGCGGCACCGGCTGCGCAGGCAGCTCTTGAGCGCGCGCGACAGCAGTCGCCGCGCAAACCATCACCAACATGCCCAGTCCGCTCAATAACTTGCTCATCTTGCTCCTCCAAACACTCGAAATGTTTGCACCCGGTGATTTCCGCTCCCGATTATCGCCAAATCGCTGCGCAGCAGCAAGCGACGGGAGACTCCGAAGATGACGCTATCGGCCAAAAAGAATCGGAAAATGAAAAACGCCGCTGCCGGAAATTCCGTCAGCGGCGTCTGTTATTCATCGACTGGGATCACAACGCTCGCCGCGTTCACACGGCCGGACTCGCCAAACCCGAGTCGGTAAGCAGTTGAGCAAGTCCGGACTCGACTTCCAATTCATTAAGCGATTCCTTACGCGGTTGGCCGTTCCACACCAGCGCCACGACAACCGGCAATCCGGCGAGCCCCAGGGCGACGATCAAGCCGATGATCAGCATGCCGACGCCCGCTTCACCAAGGACCGGGGTCAGCGCGACGCCCAGCGCCCCGATCCCGACGGCGGCGGTGTTATGAATGGCGTGCAACAACATGCCCGGCTTCACCGAGTTGGTGCGCTGCGCCAGTAAGCCCGTGACGATGCCAAGCGGGACAACGGCGACGATGTGTTGCAAGGAGTCGGCATGCAGGACGGCAAACAACAACGTGGAGACGCCAATTGCCACGGTAGGGGACCAACGCTGCAACAGGCGGCGTTGGATGTAACCGCGAAACACAATTTCTTCCACGAGCGCAGGAACCACGCTCAAAATCACGCTCAGCAATGTGATGGTCCACCAGGAGCCGTTGTTGATCAACGATGCGACCGGCGTTGCAGCGGGGGTAGCGCCCAACAACACGCTGAAGCCAATTGCCGTTCCGAGCGCCATCGCTACGGTGAACGCTGCCATCAAGGCCAACTTCACCCGGCTCACATCATGTCCGGTCGCCGGGACGAGGCCGAGGCGTTGTTTGAATGGCTCCGGCGAGCGCCGCGCCGCGAGCATTGCGACGGCCAACATGCCCAATTGAAAGGGAATCAGCGTCAGGAACAAAGCCGGCAGCGGTCGCTGCACCATTTCTTCGACGCGCGCTTGAATCGCGGCCGCGTCGGCGCCTTGTGCGCCGAGCATGACGCCGACTGCGCAACCGAAGGCGACAAATGCCGCCACGATACCGACCTGGCCGGCAATCGCGGCCGCGAACCAGGTGGCAAACACGGTCCAGACCCGCGGCTTGCGGAGTGCAACCTCCAGGGCAGGTTCCGTTGTTTCCACGGTAGGCGTCGGAAGGGAAGCGTTTTCAGCCGGCATTGCGGGGTCTCCGTTTGAGGGATGCGTCGTCCGCCCGCTCGGGCGGCGCTCGGGGGAAGAGGCCGCGACGGGCCTCGGCTTCCTCGTCAAGCGGGCAAGTCGTCGTTTTGTTACACCGCCCGGAGCGGAAAAGATGCCGACGCCGATCACCATTCACTCCGTTGCGAAACCAGGCTAGTTCAACGAAAATGGAGGTTGGCAATCGATATGAGGCGAAACCAACGGCGGCTGAGATAATGCGTGGCCCAGGATACATCCCGTTGGCGACCATCGTCGTCCTGAGCTTGTCCGGCGTCGCGACATCGGATGAGCCGGTCAGCTTCAGCCGCCAGATCCGCCCGTTGCTGGCAGCGAAGTGCCTGGCCTGCCATGGTCCCGATGACGAGCATCGCGCAGCGGAACTGCGGCTCGATCAGTCCGAGAGCGCCTTCGAAGACCGCGGCGACTACGCGGCGATCGTGCCGGGACATCCGGAAAAGAGCGCCATGGTCGCCCGCATGACCTCCGCGGACGAAGCGGAGCGCATGCCGCCGGTCGACTCCGGCAAGCAACTCACGCCTGCGGAGATTGAACTACTGACCCGCTGGATCGCCGAAGGCGCGAACTTCGAGCCGCATTGGGCCTTCGTGCCGCCGCGACGTTCGGAAGTACCTTCGGTGCAACGCACTAGTTGGCCGCGCAATCCGGTCGACCACTTTACGTTGGCGCGCATGGAAGCCGCCGGACTGGCGCCCGCGCCGGAAGCGGATCCGACGACACTTGTGCGGCGTGCGTATCTCGATTTGATTGGATTCCCACCGTTGCCTGACGAGATCGACGCGTTTCTCGCTGACGCGGCGTTTTCATCCCTCGACGACGCTTTTTCGCGCTTAGTGGATCGCCTATTGGCCTCGCCGCACTATGGCGAACGCTGGGCGCGCCCTTGGCTGGATCTCGCGCGGTATGCCGACACGAACGGCTACGAGAAGGATCGCGAGCGACAAATCTGGGCGTATCGCGATTGGGTCATCGCGGCGATCAACCGCGACCTGCCGTTCGATCAATTCACGGTCGAACAGTTAGCCGGCGACCTGCTGCCGGACGCTTCCCGCGCTCAGCAAGTCGCCACCGGATTCCATCGCAACACGTTACTGAATGAGGAGGGGGGCATCGACCCGTTGGAGTTTCGCTTCTACGCCCTTTGCGACCGCGTCGCAACGACGGGCACCACTTGGCTGGGCCTTACGCTGCAATGCTGCCAATGCCATCACCACAAGTACGATCCGATCGCGCAAACCGAATACTACGGCCTGATGGCGTTGCTCAACAACGCGGACGACGTGGAACTGCCTCTGCCGGATTCAACGGCCGAAGCAAGTTACGCCGCGAATCTCACGAAAGCCGAGCAACTCTTGCGAGAGCTACCTGCCGCTTGGCCGCTGCCAGCCGACGTGGCCGATAATGCCGAAGCACGACGTCAGCGACGAGAAGCCTTGGTCGCCGAGCGCTTTGCGAGTTGGTTGCAGGAACAGCGAGCACGCATCGTCGCTTGGCGATCATTGCATCCTGTCGAAATGTCGTCCAACGAACCGCTCTTGCAATTGGAGGACGACGACACGATCTTCGTTTCTGGAGATATCACCAAGCACGACACCTATCAACTGCGACTGCGCGGCGATTTTCGTGGCGCGACGGCGATTCGCGTTGAAGCCTTGGCGGACGATCGTCTGCCCGGGAACGGTCCTGGGTTGACGTACTATGAAGGAACACGCGGCGACTTTTTCCTCAGCGAGTTTCAGGTCGTGGCCGATAAGATGCCGGTCAAGTTCTCGGGCGCCTCACAGACGTTTTCCGGCAATCAATTCGGCGAAAATCCGGTAACCGCCGATCTGGCCGTGGACGGCGACTACCAAACCGGCTGGGCGATCTTTGGGCGCATCGGCGAACGCCACACTGCAGTTTTCACGTTGTCGGAACCATTGAACGACGTGGCGGAGCTACAGGTCGCGCTCCACTTCGGCCGCCACTTCGCCAGTTCGTTGGGAAAATTCCGCATTTCGGTAACTTCGTCGCCGCATGCGATCGCGCTCGATCTACCTGCTGAAGTGGAAGCGATGCTGCTTCAACCGGATGAATCGCTGACATCCAGCGAGCGTGATCGGCTGCAACGCGAATTCCTGCTCACCGCGCCGGAGTTGGCCGAGCGAGCCAACGAGATTCGCGCGTTGCTTAAACGACCGCCTTCGCCGCATACGCTCGTACTTCGCGAACGCCCTGACGGAAAAGGACGAAAGACGCATCTCTACGCACGCGGCGAGTACTTACGTGCCGGCGCGGAAGTCTCGCCGGGAACGCCGCTCTGTTTGCCGCGGTTTCCCGACGATCTACCGCGCAATCGCCTCGGATTGGCGCGCTGGCTGACGTCGCCGAACCATCCGCTCACCGCACGCGTCACGGTCAATCGCCACTGGGCGGCGTTATTCGGCGTCGGCATTGTTCCCACGACCGAGGACTTCGGCGTGCAAGGCGCGCCGCCGAGCAATCCGGCGTTGCTCGATTGGCTCGCCGTGGAATTCGTCGAACGAGGTTGGTCGCTGAAGCAACTGCATCGACTGCTAGTGACCAGCAGCACGTATCGACAATCGTCGCAGGTCTCCGCCGCATCCTTGGCGGCCGATCCGTTGAACGTGTATCTCACGCGCGCCCCCCGTAAGCGGCTCGACGCGGAGTTGATCCATGACGCCGCCTTGCGCGCGAGCGGGCTGCTGAGCGCCAAGATGGGCGGCCCCGGCGTGCGGCCTCCGCAACCGGCTGGCGTGACGGAAGTGGCCTACGGCAATCCAAGCTGGACTGCCAGCACCGGCGAGGATCGCTATCGTCGCGGCGTGTACACGCTAATCAAGCGCACCGCGCCCTTCGCAGTGTTTCAAACCTTTGACGCCACCAACGGAACCGCTTGCACGGCGCGCCGTGATGTTTCGAACACGCCGCTTCAGGCACTGGCGTTACTCAACGACGTGATCTTTCAAGAGGCGGCCCAAAATTTCGGACGCTTGCTTGCAGAGCGCAACCAGCCCGATGAGGTTCGCATCAATGAAGCGATGCGCCGCGTACTCACACGTTCGCCCACCGATGCCGAGCGGGCCGACCTCATCGAATTCGTTACCGCGCAGCGGCAACGATTCACCGCCGGAGAATTGGACGCCGCACAGATCGCCGGCGGACCGCTTGCGGGCGTATCACAAGAACAAATCGTCGAACGGGCGGCCTGGACCACGCTGGCTCGCGCACTGTTGTGTTTCGACGAAGCGATTACGAGGAACTGAACCATGCCTGCGCCCAACGCCCAAGATATCACGGTGAATCGCCGCTATTTCCTGCGCGATTGCGGCGTCGGCCTCGGCAAGATCGCCTTGGCAGGGCTGCTCGCGCAATCCACGAAAGTTGCCGGCGCAGCGAGTCCGCTCGCGCCCCGTGCACCGCATTTCCCAGGCAAGGCAAAACGCGTCATCCATCTTTTCATGGGCGGCGCGCCGAGTCAGCTGGAACTATTCGATCACAAGCCCCTGCTGACGAAGTACGAAGGCCAATCGTTGCCGCCGTCCGTCATCGGCGGACAGCGTTACGCCTTTATTCGCTCGGACGCGGCGGTGTTGGGCCCCCGATTTCCCTTCGCGCGACACGGAAACAGCGGCGCGGAAATCTCGTCCGCGTTGCCGCATTTGTCGACAGTCGTCGACGAGCTGGCGATCTTGCGCACCGTCCATACCGATCAATTCAATCACGCGCCGGCGCAGACGTTTCTGAGCACCGGCTTTCAGCAGCCGGGACGCCCTTCGATCGGCTCGTGGATCTTATACGGCCTCGGCGCCGAAACCGAGGAACTACCTGCCTACGTCGTGATGAGCACCGGCAGCGGACTCAGCGGCGGCGCGGCGCTCTGGTCGAGCGGATTCCTGCCAACCACATACGCTGGCGTGCGTTTTCGGACGCAAGGGGATGCGATTCTCGATGTCGCCAGCCCCGCGGGCGTCGACGCGCGGCTGCAACGCGACACGGTCGACCTGGTGAACCGCTTCAATCAACGTCAGTTCACGGCGACCGGCGACTCAGAAATCTCCACCCGCATCGCTGCGTTCGAAATGGCGATGCGATTGCAAATCTCCGCGCCTGAGTTGAGCGACCTGCGCACCGAAACGCAGGAGACTTTGGAACTCTACGGTTGCGATCCGGAAAAGCCGTCCTTCGCCCGCGCCTGCGTATTGGCGCGGCGGATGATCGAGCGCGGCGTCCGCTGTGTGACGATCTATCACGAAGGCTGGGACGCCCATAGCGACGTCGAAGGGAATGTCCGCAACAATTGTCTCGCGACCGATCAAGCCAGCGCCGCGCTGTTGCAAGATTTGAAACGGCGCGGCCTGCTGGAAGACACGCTCGTGATCTGGGGCGGCGAATTCGGCCGCACGCCGATGGTCGAATCCAACCCGGCGCTTGGCCGCAAACTAGGCCGCGACCATCATCCGCAAACCTTCTCGATGTGGCTCGCCGGCGGTGGCGTCAAACCGGGCGTCTCGCACGGCGTCACCGACGACTTTGGTTTCCATCCCGTCGAGCACCCGGTCCACGTGCAGGATGTCCACGCCACGCTGTTGCATTGCCTCGGCTTCGACCACGAGCGTCTGACGTTCAGCCGCCAGGGGCTCGATTTCCGTCTCACCGGCGTCGAACCCCGGCAAGTGATCCGCGAGATCGTCGCCTGAGACACGTTGTGCGCAGCGAACGACAGAGGACCAAACCTCAAATCAAATCGCGCGTGCTGGTCAGCCCAATCGGCTCGCGGCACATGAACGGCTCGCCGTAAGACTTGCCGATCGACCAACCCCAGTACGCGGCTTGATCGCGGAGCCGGTCGATAAACGTCGGCGGCTCGCTTGGGCGTCCCTCGACAAATTGGCTCTGAAAGCATTCGATCGCGCGGCGCTTCGTGTCCCAGTGCTCGCTGATGTCCAAAACGAAGTCAGGCTTGAGTAAGACCTTCAGATGGACGCACGAATAGTAGATGATCCGCTCCGGATGAAATGGCTCGCCGGGCAAATCGGTCTTGGTGAGCTTTGACCAGAATCGCGCCGCCTCGATGAGCGCCGTCGCGGCGATGTGGTCAGGATGGGCGTCAACCCAATATGGCGCCAGCAGCCACCGTGGGCGCTGCTCACGAATCACGCCCGCCAGTTTGGCCCGCGCCTCAAGCGTCGGCTCCAGGCTGCGGTTCGGTAGTCCGAGATTCCCGCGCCAATCAAGCCCCAGCACCTCGGTCGCCGCGGCCGTTTCCCGCGCGCGGATTTCCAGGCTGCCGTGCGGCGTTGGTTCGCCGGTGGTGAGATCAAGCACGCCGACGCGTTTTTGCTCGGCCTTCCAGCGCAACATCGCGCCGCCGCAGCCGAGTTCAGCGTCGTCCGGATGCGGGGCAATCACGAGGATATCGAGCATGGGCAGGAACCTGGAGTCGAAATAGGGCCGCCAAGTATTAGAGGCGACAAATCGTCACGGCGTTACACGCATAGTGCTCAACGCCGCAGCGTGTCCCGCTATAATCCCCGCTCGGCATCAGGTTCGTCAACACGTGAGGAGACCGGGATGAGCTTCGGATTCGGAATCATCGGCGTCGGGATGATCGCCAAGTTTCACGCCAAGGCGATCGCCGACGTACGCGGGGCGAAACTGGTCGGCTGCTACGGCCGGCGCACCGAGGCGGCCGAGGCGTTCGCCGCGGAGCAGGGCTGCCAGGCATTTGCCTCGCTCGACGCGATGCTCGCCCATCCTCAGATCGACGTCGTCACTATCTGTACGCCCAGCGGGGCGCATCTGGAGCCCGCGGTGCAGGCCGCCAAGGCTGGCAAGCACGTGATCGTGGAAAAGCCGCTCGAAATCACGTTGCGGCGTTGCGACCGGATCATCGACGCCTGCGACCGCCACGGCGTGCGACTCGCGACCATCTTTCCTTCGCGTTTCCACGACAGCAGCCGCACGCTCAAAGCGGCCGTCGACGCCGAGCGTTTCGGCCGTCTCACCCTCGGCGACGCGTACGTGAAGTGGTATCGCACGCAGGCCTACTATGACAGCGGCGCGTGGCGCGGCACCTGGGAACTCGACGGCGGCGGCGCGCTGATGAACCAGGCCATTCACAACATTGATCTGCTGCAATGGCTGATGGGCCCCGTGGCGGAAGTCCACTCCCAAACCGCGCTCCTAGCGCACGAACGCATCGCCGTCGAAGACACCGCGGTGGCCGCGCTGCGTTTCACCAACGGCGCGTTAGGCGTGATCGAGGCCACGACGTCGGTCTATCCCGGCTATCTGAAACGTCTGGAAATTCATGGCAACGCGGGCTCCGCGGCGATGGAAGAAGAAGACATCGTCCGCTGGGATTTCGCCAAGAAGCAGAAGCGCGATGAAGCAATTCACGCCGCGATGCAGCGCTCGAAAAGCACCGGCGGCGGCGCGGCCGATCCCAAGGCCATCGGCCACCATGGCCACGCGCGCCAATTCCAGGATTTCGTCGACGCGCTCAAGAAAGACCGTCCGCTCGCGATCGACGGCCGCGAAGGACGCAAGGCGGTCGAGATTATCCTGGCGATCTACAAATCGGCGGAGTCGGGAAAGGCGGTCGCGTTGCCGCTGAAAGGAGATCCGGTGTTGCGGAGGAGGAGAGGGGGCGAGGAGTAAAGGAGTAAGGAACTACTGTCAGAATCGTTTGGCCTGCTTGGAATCAACCCCGAAGGGGTGGCAGATAATAGCCAGGCGTGCAAACGCCTGGAATTGGTGGCCAAAACGATGACCGAGTCCCAACGGGACGACACTTGTCTTGTGACGTCCCGTTGGGGCGAACAATCTCTGGCGTCGCTTCGATCGCGCCGCCGTTACGACTGCGGCGCCGCGGCCGCCGCTTCATCCGCAGGCTGTTGCAACCGAATCAACGTGCGCGTTTGCGGGGCGTCCTTGCCGAGGTACAACAGCGCCGGCGCTTCGTCGTTCGTCAGGTTGTAGAGCCCGGTTTCCAACAGGAAATTGTCGTTGCCTTCCAACTTGATCGCCACGCGTTGACTTTCCTTGTCGACGGAGCCGATGACGGGCGTGACCTGGTTGGTCGCCAAATCCTGGTAGTTGCCGCGAATGGCGCCTTCCTTGTTGACGGCCAATTGCAACAGCTTGTCCGCCTGCGTTTGCCCGTCGGAGACCAGGCCGAACACGCCTAGCGGCAGCCAGTTTTCGTCAGTGGGCGTGGCGCCGGCGTCAGCAATCTGTGAGGCTTCCTGGTAATATTCCTCGTTCGTGGCGACCGGCTGATCATCGTAGTAGATGCTCTCACCGTCGCTGTACACCGACTCGCCGTAGTCGTAGTACACCGGCTCGCCGTAGCAATCGCAGTAGCCGCCGGCCACGGCCCAGGCCGCGGTCGCCCAAGCCGTTGTGGCGAGCGCCCATTTGCCCGGCCACCAAGCGCCGGGATAGCCGGCCGCCCAGCCAGGTCCAAAGGCGTTCCAATGCGTGAAGTTGCCGTTCACCGCGCCCCACGTCCGGCCGCCGACGAATTGACCGTTCACGAACGCGCCGCCACGCCCGCCAGCAATCGTATTGCCGGCAGGACCGCGAATCGCCGAGGCGCTGCCGACTTGTGCGAAACCGCCGTTGGAACGCGCGCCGCGAACATTCGCGGCTGTGTAGCCCGCGCGGTTCTGGGCTGCCGTCGCGCCGCCGATCGCACGATTGCCGGCCGTATCGGCATAGCCGCCGCGGACATTCGCGGCACTCCCGCCGCCTGCGCCGCGCACGCCTGTCGCGCTGCCGGCGGCAATCGCCGAGTTCGTGCCGTCGGTGGCGCCAATCGCGCCCTTGCCCTTCACAAACGTATTGCCGCCCGCGCCTTCGACTTTGACACCGACGCCGCCAGCGCCGATCGTCGCCCCGCCGGCGGTCTGCCCTGAGCCGCTGCCGCCGCCCACGGTGACCGTCGTGCCGCGATCCGTCGTGAACGACCTGGAATTGCTACCATCGCCGAGCGATTGCTGATTCCCAGACAGGTTCCCGGCGCGATTCGATTGCTGAGCGCCCGAGAAGGTCCCAGCCCGACTCGATTGCTGCGGGAGATTCAGGAAATCGTTGACCTGGCTTTGGCTGGGGCGATTGAAATTGCTGTTGTTCTGAAAGGCGTTGCGACCGCCCGCGTATTGCCCGCCGCCGGGCCGCGCCGCGCCGGCGCCACCGGGGCGCGCCAAGTTTCCTGTCCCGGGCCGGGACATGTTGCCGGATCCCGGACGCGAAAGGTTGCCACCGCCGGCCCGATTCGCTGTGGAGGGACGCGAGGCTGGTCGGCTAGCTTGCGGTCGGGACGCTGCGGAACGCGAAGCGCTCGGACGCGGCGCCGACGCGCGGCTCATTGACGGCGAACGCGACATTCCGCCGCCGCCTCCACGTGACATTCCACCTCCACCGCCTCCCCGCGACATCCCTCCGCCACCACCGCCTCGGCCGCCACCACCTCCGCCTCCACGCCCGCCGCGCGCGGCGGCCAGGTCGGCGGTGAACAACAACATTGTGATCGCCAGCACGGCGGCAACGTTTCTAGAAAACATGGTGTGGGTCCTCTTGGTCAATTGATTCAAGTGTGGCGATTACTTGCTGGTCGCCGGATCGACGGCCGGCGCCGGAGGCGCAGCGGGCGTCGCGCCAGCGGGCGGTTCCAATGGCACGCGCACGATGGAGATATCGTGCAAGTTCGGCAACGTTTCCCCGTTCAACGTGCGTTGGAACGCGTGCCAGGTGAAGGAGTTCTCGTCGGTTAGTGTGTAGACGTTGGTGGCCGCGGCATGGCCGCCGTCGGGCAACGTCTGCTCGAAGGCAACGACCCAGCGATCGTTGTCCTTGGTCCAGACGCCTTCGCCAAAACCGCCGTCGGAGTCGAACATCCAGGAGCGAATCACTTCTTGCGCCGGATCCCAGCCAATGATCTGCGTCCCTTCCAGCGGCTCCGTTCCGGGCGCTTCGGCCTTGAAGGTGTAAACGAGAAACGCATTGTTGCCCGACCAGCGGATCGAAATCGAAACCGTCGAGTCCTCGCTCACATCTTTCCATTCGCCGACGAGCCAGGCCAACTGTTCCAATTGCTCAGCCGCGGGCGATACACTGACTGGCTGCACTTCGGTCTCGCGCACCGTGGTGAGCTTCCACGCATCGCCTTGCTTGACATAGATCGCCAGATACGAAGTTTCTTCCGGCGCTTCGCCTGGGCGCGTCAGCGTGGCGGCGCCTTCTTCGGTGGCGACCGTGTCAGAAAGAATACGCACGTGCGGTTCCGCTACGGTAATGGACGCACGGTTGCCCTCGGCCAGTGACTCGGCGAAGACTGCCCGCAGCGCGTCGCGCCCTTGCACGCGCTCGCCGCTGGAGAGCAAGTACTCGGCGTCGTCGGCCCAGTGAGCGAGGACCGCCTCGACGTCGCCGCGGTTGTAGGCGTCGACATAGGAATTGATCGCCGCGCGGACGGCGGCCTCCTCATCCGCAGCGGCAAGAACAAGCGTTGGCGCGGCCAGCCAGACGCATAGAATCGCGAACAACGGCAACAAGAGTTTGGGGCGCATAGGGGAATACTCCGGGAGTGTGAGCCTGCGCGGTCAGTTCATTTAAGCATAGCTTGCGGGCCGCCGAAACCGGCTGTCCGCCATAGTTTCCGCGAAAGTCGCGGCATCGCCTGAGGAATTCGGGCCACCCAGAATGGGTGTCGTTGAGGTCGCAGGAGTTGTGATTCGGCTAGACCAACTCGTGGATCACTTGCGCCGCATCCGGCAACAGTCCCACGGGACGATTCGTCTTGTCGGTGATGAACGTGTGCGGATCAATCCCGAGCGTGTGGTAGAGCGTCGCGAGCACGTCGTGATAGTGCACGGGGCGCGACGCGGCCTCCGCACCAAGTTTGTCTGTCGACCCGATTACCTGGCCGGTGCGCAATCCGCCCCCCGCCAAGATCGCTCCGTTCACACGGGCCCAGTGGTCGCGGCCGGCGTCTTTGTTGATTTTCGGCGTGCGCCCGAACTCGCCCCAGACGATCACCGTCACGTCTCGATCGAGCCCACGCAGGTGCAGGTCGTCGACAAGTGCCGAAATCCCCTGGTCAAATTGCGGCAGGTTTCCCTTCAAGTGGCCGAAGTTGTTGCCATGCGTATCCCAAAATCCATAGGCCACGGTCACGCAGCGCACGCCAGTCTCAACCAAACGGCGGGCCATGAGGAGATGGTCATTGAACAGCGGCGCGCCGTCCCCCTGATGCGTTGACGAGCAGCGTCCATAGCGATCGCGCACCGCGGGATCTTCTTTTTCCAGGTCGAGCGCATCGACCAGCTTGTTCGAGGTCAGCACGTCAAACGCGCGTTGATACTGCGCGCCAAGGCGATCGACCTCCAATCCTTCCACTTGCCGGCGGAAGTGATCGATCGAGTCCCGCAGCGCACGGCGTCCTTGCAACTGTCTTTCGCTGATGCGCATCAGCTTCATGTTCTCCAGGCCTTCACCGTCCGCCTTCACGCCGCCAGCCGCCTGGCCGAGCATGCCAAAGCCAGGGCTGTTGTAAGGCCGGTGTTGCATCGTCGGGAACAGATCGACAAACGGCGGCACCACCGGGTCGACCGCTCCTTGTAGCTTCGCAACCACGCTGCCGAAGTTCGGCTTGCCTTCACGCTGCGCCTGGTCCATCGGGAACCCGGTTAGGTTCTGGAAGCTGCTATGTTCGTCGCGCAGACCGACGATGGAGAGGTCCCGAAGCTCGTCGACTTCGGCATCGCGCGCGTGCGCACGA
>JALHLM010000008.1:0-1476 GCA_022844585.1 Pirellulales bacterium
ACTAGGCGAAATTGCATATGAAGACCTTCGCGAGCAGTACGATGAAGCAGTCCGTGCCATCGTTGAGTCCGATGATGGAGGTGTCGTTGTAAAAAGCACCGGCGACGGAGTGCTCGCAGCGTTTTTCGAACCAAGCACAGCCGTCCTGCGATGTTTGGAACTGCAGAGCATGACTCGCGAGCATCCACATTTCGCTTTGCGAATCGGGATCGACATGGGCCAAGTCTCTGTCACCTCCCGAGGTGGCATCATCGCAGATGTGTTCGGAAGGCATGTGAATCGAACGGCTAGAATTCAGTCGTTCGCGGAACCCGGGCATGTTTTGACCAGTTTTCACATCTATGATTGCGCCATCGGCTGGCTAATGGGCAGCCAAGTGAAATGGGAAGACATTGGAATCTTTGCGCTCAAGGGATTCGTCAGCTCTGTCTCGCTGCATGAGGCATACAATCCCGACATCACTTCGCCCCAGTCTGCTCATAGCGTTGTGGAAGATGACGTGCCGGCCAGTATTCCCGGCATGTTAGGTGCGGGGATCACAAGGCGTCCAGACCCCAACAATTGCGAGGGAGAAGACGCTTACCGCAGGGCGTACTATCGTCATCTTAAAGATTCTGCAGACGCTTGGGGCTTGCCGACTACGTTCTCCCGTCGCCAAGTTGTTTGGAGAATGCAACGCGGTAGCGGAGGCGGCATCAATCTTTCTGTTTGTGAATTTGACTCGTTCAATACGTCAATTGGCACAGATTCACTCGATGGCATTCTCAACGATATCAAGAGGGTGGTCTCGGCATTACAGCAAACGTCGTCAGCCATGCAGGTTCTCTGGATTGATGTTGCGTCCTTTTCGCCCGCTAGCTTCGAGCTTACGGCGCTAACTTCTGCTGGATGCGATTTGAAAAAAGCTGATAGCGTGGATGCTGCTTACGACGTGTTAAAGACGTCGAGTGTTGCAGTAGCGGTCGTAGACGCTCGTGGCGAAAATGCCAACGATGAGGCTATGTTGATGAACTGGATTGACGCCACTTCCACGGAATTCCCAACGATCGTGTACGCGACATCACAGTTTTTCGATCGATTGGCTGTTGCCTTGGTCAAGCGGGGAGCGTTAGCCTGTACGTCCGGGTCAATTACGTTGATCAATTCGATTCGCAATGTGCTTCATCTCAATGTCGTTGAGCCCGGATGGTATCGGTCGTTGCCGCACGACGATGTTTGATAGTGTTTTCACCATACTCTCCTCCCTCCACCACTCCCACCGCCATGCCCACGCACACCAATACCTTCCCCAAGCTCCACAACGCCGCCTGGCCGGGCGTGGTCGGCAAAGGTCCTGATTCTGAGCCGGCGATTGATCTCGACACCATGTTGGCGCTGACCGCGGCGGCCGAGGTGGATGGCGTCAAGTTTGATGGCGTCGATCTGTTTCTGTTCGCGCCGCATGTCGACATCGACGCATCGGACGACGACTTGAAG
>JALHLM010000008.1:1486-30099 GCA_022844585.1 Pirellulales bacterium
GGTTCGCGCGCACAAATTGGTGATCGGCTCGGTCGTCGCGCCGGTCTGGCCGCCCACCGGCGGCGGGTCCGCGATGGACGAAGGCGCCGGGCGGGAACAGTTTCTCCAGCAGGTGGAAAAAGGTTGCCGCATCGCGCGCTACCTGCGCGAGTTGGGGATTCGTCCTTACGGCGTGGTGCGGATCGATTCCGCCAGTGGCGTCGGCGATTGGGTGGGAGATCCGGAAGGGAATCAAAAGAAGATCGCCGAGACGTTCCGACAGGCCTGCAAGATCGCCGACGAACATGGCGAGCGCCTCGCGGCCGAAGGGGAAATCTGCTGGGGCGGCATGCACAGTTGGCGGCGGATGGTGCAGCTACTAGAACTGGTCGATCGTCCCAAGACGCTTGGCTTCCAGGCCGACATGGCGCACACGCTGCTGTACACGCTTGGCTACAACGCGCCCGAAGACGCCATCCTGCCGGCGAACTACGACTGGAAAGACGGCGCGAAACTCGACGACGCCCTCAAGCAACTCACCGCGGCGCTGCGCCCCTGGACGATCGATTTCCATGTCGCCCAGAACGACGCGACGGTCCACGGGACGGGCTCGCACGACAAGACCGGTCGCCACTGCCTGGCTGACGATCCGAACGGCAAACTCGATATCGCCCGGCACGCCGCCTATTGGCTCCGCGACGAACAAGGCCAGCTGACGAAAAAGTTCCGCCACATCTGCTGGGATGGGTGCATGTTCCCGAATGCGGTGATGATGAAGCCGGAGACCTGGAACACGATCCTTGGAGCGATGGTGAAGGTGCGGGACGCGCATGGGTGGGTGGAGTAGTAGAGTTCCGTCGGTGCGCCATCGCCGAGCTTCGTCTCAGAATTTGTTGGAGCCGGATTAGGAGTAATCAATGTCGTGGGATTCGAACTGGGAATCAAATCAGTTTAACGGAAGTCCTCGACATAGACTTCGATTCCGCCAACGCGAATGGTAATGCGATACAAGGCGAACCACGGCCAAACTCGTACTTCGACGATCGCGGGTAACTCGCCCAACTTTGTGCTAAGTACAAACTCAAACCGAGGTGCGAACCAAAGCCAACTAGCTCTCTTGGCGACTACGACGCTGTTTACCAAGACGCGCTCGCATCCAATACCGCGACCGTTGTACTCGATGACTACATTGAAGGGCTCAAGTAGCTGTACTTTTCGATACAACCAACCTGATGCGACCAATTGTCCAAAACGCAGCGGATTTGACCTGCCTGACGATTCCGGACTTCGATACGGGTTTTCGTTGTACTCGTACGAATCGCTTGCCATCGAATCTCGCCGATTGTGCAGCGGTTTTTCGGATGCGTGCAAAAAATGGCGGCCAGCTGGTTTGCAATTCAAGACGACAAATGTCGGTGACTAAATTGGAAAGGCGAATTGTCGGCCGTCAATTGACGCGCGAGCGCCTGGGGTTGGGGCGAAGGATTAGAATATCGAAGTCACAGAGGCTGGGGCATCATGACGATCTGCTGACGAGTATAACGAAGCCCCAGTGATTTGGACCATGGTGTCGTCGCGACTATCGCCCCTGCCCCAGGCACACCACGCTTCGCTATCTAATCTCACTTGATTCAACGTGCGGCCGGCACTTCCGCGGCTAGCTCGTCGATCTTCTTCTCCAGCCGGTCCAGCTTTTGATTCATTGCCTCCAACTGCGTGCGCATTTCCTTCGTGTCGCGGCCGCCGGAGAGGAACATGACGATCAGGGCGATGATGATCAGCGTGCCGCAGCCGAGTGAGACTTTGTCGCGGTTCGGTTGTTCGGACATTCGATTCTCCTGATTCCTTTCGCGTCTTCGCCATTTCGCGATCAAACCGGGATCGCTCAGGGCGAATCGCGAAAGCGCGAAATGGCGAAAGTGCGAAGGTAAGTGAGGCTCTGCCGAGCGGAAGGCTACCGCCAGGCCCTGCTGTTTCCAGGCACGATTCTGGCTGCTCTTGGGCGCAAGAAATCTGCTCTTACGGGCCGAGCAGGTTGGGATTCTCCCATCATTTCCCTCGGCTGGAATTGACGTTAAGCTAGCGTCCGTTCGTCGTTGCTTTCAAGCTCTCCCAGGCAATTGTCTTTGAAGGAACTTCCATGCCCAAACCTCTCAATATTGGCATGATCGGCTACGGTTTTATGGGCCGGGCGCATTCGAATGCGTATCGCCGGGTCAACAACTTTTTCAACCTGGAGTACCAGCCGGTCCTGAAGGCCGTCTGCGCCCGGGATGCCGAGAAGGCCAAGGCGTTCGCCGAGACCTGGGGCTACGAGTCGATCGAGACCGATTGGAAGAAGCTCATCGCGCGGAAGGACATCGACGCCGTCGATATCTGCACGCCGAACAATCTCCACAAGGAGATCGCCCTGGCCGCCGCTGCCGCGGGCAAGATGATCCTCTGCGAAAAGCCGCTGGCGATGAACTCCGAGGAAGGGGCCGAGATGGTGGCCGCCGTCGAGAAGGCGGGCGTGCCCAACATCGTCTGGTACAACTACCGCCGCGTGCCGGCCGTGACGATGGCCAAGCAGCTGATCGACGAAGGTCGCCTGGGCCGCATCTTCCACTACCGCGCGGTCTTCCTGCAGGACTGGACGATCTCGACGGACTTGCCGCAAGGGGGCGAGGCGCTCTGGCGTTTGGACGTCAACGCGGCCGGCTCCGGCGTGACGGGCGACTTGCTCGCGCATTGCATCGACACGGCGCTCTGGCTCAACGGTTCGATCGACACCGTCTCTGCGATGACCGAGACGTTCATCAAGGAGCGCAAGCACAATCTCACCGGCAAGGTGGAAAAGGTTGGCATCGACGACGCCTGCGCGTTCCTCGCGCGGTTCAAGAACGGCTCGCTGGCGACGTTCGAGTCGACCCGATACGCGCGCGGACACAAGGCGCTGTACACCTTCGAGATCAATGGCGAGAAGGCGTCGATCGCCTGGGACCTGCACGACCTGCATCGCTTGAGCTACTTCGATCACAACGATGAAAGCAAGCTCCGCGCCTGGCGCTCGATCCACGTCACCGACCACGGCGGCGAACACCCCTACATGGACCACTGGTGGGTGCCAGGTTTGCAAATCGGCTACGAACACAGCTTCGTGCATCAGGTCGCCGATTTCCTCGAAGGCCTCGCCACGGGCAAACCGGCTGGGCCGACATTCCGCGACGCGCTGGAAACGCAACAGGTTTGCGATGCGGTGCTGAAGAGTGCACGGGCGGGGAGTTGGGAGAAGGTGGGGTAGCGACAGAATCTTGGAGTTTGTCTCGCGGAAACAACCACTAGCCCGACGCGCCAGCGAGGGGAGTTGACGCTGCTCGGTCCTGGGCGAGTACTTCATTGCGCGCCGGGCCCGGTCGACGTATAATCAAGCGATGGGCATGCAGATAATAGGTACTCCCAGGAGCCACTCGTATGACGATCGAACAAGTCAAGCAGGTCTATAACGCCGAGCCGTTTCAGCCTTTTCAGATGCACATGGCGGATGGACGGCATGTATCAGTGGCCAGCCGCGAGTTCCTGGCCGCGGCGCCCAGCGGACGCACTGTCATTGTCTACGAGCCGGACGATTCGTTTCACGTGATCGACTTGCTGCTCGTGACGGACTTGAAGGTGTCGGCGCGTGCGAACGGCGGCAGTAAGCGCCGGTAGTTATAGGCCAACCCATAGGCCGCTGCACCGACGGCCCGGGCGCCGCTCTGATGCCTGCGCAATGGGTTGGGAGAAATCGGAATGACGGGCTGATATTGCATCAATCTGATGAAGTGTTGAGAATCCTCATGCTTAGCACAGCCATCGTAGGACGTGGAGACTCGCGTTGCGCTTTTTCAAATGGTTCACGACTTGCTTCAGTGGGCAGTTTAGATTGCGCTCGCTGTTTGCGCTGACAACCATTGTCGCTGTGATCCTTGGCGTCCAAGCTAGGCGGCGTGAACACGAACGCTGCTTGCTAGAAATAATCGAGACCTACAATCTCGCGATGGACGAACATCGCTACGGAGACGCAGTACGGATTGCCGAAGCCGCCGTCGACGAGTATCCCAGGGAAGACGTCGTGCGGTACATTGCGAAGCAACAGGAAAATTGGTCAGGTCGTTCAACCGGCTGGACTGCTCAGCGCCTGGCTCCAGTTCAGTATTCGAAAGACCAATAGCGCATGACGCGTTGGCAGGCATAGGAGTACATAACGTGACCCTGCTACCTTTTGTCCGCCATATGATCCTATGCCAGGATTGGGGCGTCGATGACAGAGCATCGTTGCTAATCAACGTGCGAGGACTGCTGACCAGCATACGCTCGGTGGAGCATCCCGCCTATCCGTTGGAGTACGAGGAGGTGTGTGTCCTCATATTCCTGACCGAATGTCGCGGCACGGCCGAAGTGCTTTTGGCGTGTATCGATGAAGAGAGCGAGCGGGTCATCTACAAATCCGAGCGACACGAGATTCAAATTGGCCACGATCCTCTCGCCGTGATCATCTTTCCGTTCCGTGTACGTGGAGTGCGGTTTTCGCATCCTGGCGTCTACCGGTTCGAGTTGTGGTATAATGGTGATGCACTCGCAGAACAGACATTGCGCCTGAGGTGAGCAAATGGCGAATTCGAACTTCGAGCCCGGTCCCGTCCACATCTTGCCTGAGATGATCTGCGAACCCGTCCAGGACTTGATGGTTTGGACGGCTCGTTCCAAGGCGGATCGGGCTAACAGTCACCGCGTAGTCGTCGTTGGTAGTTCAGCACTCCATTTGCTCGACCTACTCCTCGACTCAGCGGGCGTTCCGCCCCAAGTAGTCGATCTCGGAGATAGCCTTCAGTTGCGGCCGTACTATGTGTCGCGGTCGCCCAGCGATACGCTGGGAAAATCTGCGATGGTCGCATTCGCCCTTAATTTTGCTGAGGCATCGACTGCGGCGGAAGCGCTCGTGAATTGGGCAAGTCAGAACGCCGTCGAAGAGATGATCGTCGATGGCGTCGAAGTGTACTTGTCCCATGGCCTCGACGTCGCCGTCGCGGCTTGTGAGCGCGCTTTGAAGGGCGATTGAAAGACTCGCGGGCGTATCCATGCCATCCGGCATCACGATCGAAGACCTCCGCCTCGGTGATGGTCCGCCCGTCGAGAAAGGCCACACCGTCGTTCTGCATTACGACGGATACCTGAATCGCGGCGATAAGTTTCGCAGCTCGCGCGACGACAGGGCGCCGATTGAGTTTGTCGTCGGGCGGCGAACGGTCATCGCCGGATTGGAACAGGGCGTGGTCGGGATGCGCGTCGGCGGCCAGCGGCGGATCGTGGTCAGTCCTCATCTGGCCTATCGCGATGCTGGAATCGAAGGGGTCGTCCCGCCGAATGCTGTGCTGCGGTTCGAAATCGAGTTACTTGAGATTCGCTGACGTCCGTCGGCGAAAATTCTATTCGCCACTCTTGACTTATCTACAGAACGTAGATAAGATGCTGCTGTTGACATGATGTAAACAAGCGGTCTTCTGTTCGAGGAGCGGTCATTCCCATGTCTCCCGATTCCAGGGCGTCGATTAGCGACGCCGAACGCGAGGTCATGCTGGCGCTTTGGGACCACGGGCCGGGTTCCGTGCGCGAGGTGCATGAGCGGCTTGGCACGTCCGGGCAGGATTGGGCCCGGTCGACGGTGATTACGCTGCTGCAGCGGCTGGAAAAGAAGGGCTACGTCACCAGCGACAAGTCCGGCTTTGCTTTCGTGTTCCGCGCCTCGGTCTCGCGCGAGGAATTGCTCGTACAGCGTATGGGCGAGCTGGCGGACGATCTATGCGACGGCCAATGGGCGCCGCTGTTGCTGGCGTTCACCGAGCGCCAGAAATTGAAGCCGAAAGAGATCGCGGAATTGCAGAAGCTCGTGGAACAACTCTCCGCGCGCTTGGCGGAAGAACAGAAGAAGCGATAGGGCGGCAGAACACAAGATCAAACCGCGGGTCGACCATGAACACACTGCTTTGGTGGCTGGCGCAGAACACGGTTTCCGTCGCACTGTTGACGCCGTTCGTGTGGGCGGCGTGTTGGCTTTTCCGCTCGCGACCAGCGGTGCAACATCTGTTGTGGATGCTGTTGCTGTTGAAACTTGTCGCGCCGCCGCTGGTGCGGTGGCCTTGGTCGGCGCATGACGCCTTTAGTTCGGCGCGCTTCGCTTGGCGCGACGATTCGCAGCGGATTGCGGTGGTCACGTCCCATGACGCCACGCCACTCTCAGTAGAAATTGAAGCAATTGATTTGCTGGCCGACGCGGAACTGGCGGCCTTGCAGCCCACGGCAGTTCAGATTGAACCCATCCGCGAGCCAGCACCGGCGGATTGGTCCATCTACATGCAATCCGCGTTCGGACTCTGGACCATCGGCGCCTTGGCCGTCACGGGCTTTGCACTGCGCTGCATCGCGCGGCAATCGCAAGTGCTGCGCAACGCCAGCGATCCATCGCCAACTTTGGTCGTCGCCGTAAGGCACGCCGCGAAGCGCTTACGCGTCCGGCCCGTCTCTTCGGCGTTTTCTCAACGGGTGACTTCGCCCCTGATCTGCTGCCTGGGCCGTCCTCGGCTCGTCTGGCCGGATGCGCTGCGTGCGCCGGAAATCATTGTGGCCAGCGACGGCATTATCGCGCACGAGTTGGCGCATGTCGCGCGGCGGGATCATCTTGTCGTCTACCTGGAACTGCTGGCGCTCGCGCTGCATTGGTGGAATCCGCTGGCCTGGTATCTGCGCCGGCAACTTCGCGAGACGCGTGAGTTGGCCTGCGACGCCATGGCCCTCGCCGGCGCGGAACAGGCACGCTCCGATTACGCGCGGCGGTTGTTGACCATGTCGACGACTTCCGCGCAACCGCTATCGCTTGCGCCGGCGTTCGGCGCAGGCACGTTTTCCCGACGCTTTTTGGAGAGGAGATTGACGATGGTCTTTGACAATCGCGCCAACGGCCGCTTGTCGCTCGGCGGGCTGGCGCTCGCCGCGACGCTGGCGACCGTGGCCCTGCCCGGCTTGAGCTGGGGTTATCAAGGCGCCGACAATGCCGGAACCACGGCTCCCGTGGCCGGTAACAGCGCTGATGCGCCCCCCGCGCCGGAAAACACGTCGGATACGACCGTCACGGCCGGCGAAGGGTTGAGGACGGTCGTGCCGGTGCTGAGCGAGATCCATGGCATTCAGGAACTGTTTTTGGTCAGCCAGGCTGGTTCGGCGGATGACGTCGCGCAGAACGGCATTCAAACGGTCAATCCCGCCAGCGATGGCAACGCTGTGTTGCAAGATGTGACGCAGTTCAACGCCTTGAACGTGACTCAGCCGGCGGAGCAAACCATCAAGTTGCAGGACGGCTCGACGATTGAAATCCGCCGCACGGACGACGGCAATCTCGTGCTGACCGTCAAGCAGAACGGCCAGCAGCCGCAGGCAATTCAGCTCGGGTTCGACGTGCTTGTGAACAAGGTTCTCAGCAAGTCGGCGGACACGGCCGAAGTTAAGTTTGCCGACGAACCGACGCAATCGACGGTCCACCAAGTCCTGGGCGACAGGATTCAGTCGCAGCTCGAAGTCTCGCAGCCGATGACCGTCAATACGACGCAGGTCGTCAAAGATTGGAATCCCAATGACCTCGCGGCAGCCAGCGACGAAGACGTGGCGATGCTTCGGTCCGACGTGGAATTGGCGAAGGTCACTTTGGAAGAGAAGCAGACCGAAGTGGAAATCGCCAAAGAAGGCGGGTACTCCGCCAGCAGAATGCGACTGGCCGAACTCGCGGTCAAGCGCGCCGCCATCGAGCTGAAACGCTGCGAGGCCAAGCTGTCGGCCGCCATGAAACGCCAGGAAGGAAACAAAAACTGGCGTGAAGTATTGCAAACCAAGTAGCGGGCTCTTCCCTGCCGCTTGATTGCCGTGTGCATCGCTTTGCTCCGGGACGCTGTTTAGCGCGCTCGGAGCTTAGCCATTGGCAAAGCGCGAGGTCTCAGCGCCGCATCGCGCCGAAGACCGACCTCTTCTCTCCCTCGCCGGCGTTTCGGGTTGGTAATAGGCAGGCGACCGCGCAGATTAAAGCGAGCAACCAACTCGCTGGCTCCGGCACGACACGGGTTGCGCCCTCTCGCCGCAGTCCGAAGTTGTTGCGCACGGCGATCAGATCGGACAAGTCTACCTGCCCGTCGCCGGTGGCGTCCCCCACGCTGGTTGTTTCGCCGAAGTGATTGCGGACGTTGCTGAGGTCCAGCAAATTGACGGCGGAGTCGTGGTTCGTGTCGCCGTCCAGTCGCCACACGCCGCCGGGGCCGATGAGATTGAGCGAAAGCGCGTGCTCCGAATAGTCCAGCGAGTAATTCAAACCTAAGGGCAGGTAGTCCCATTCGACGTTGGTGAAGGTTCCGGTGAACTGCCCCGGGGCGTTAACGAGCGTGACTGTGCGCTCGTCGAGCAGCGAAAAGTCTTCCGGGAGCGAAAGACGTAGCGTGCCGGCGAGCGTCGTGACGTCGATAACGGTGAGTGCGGCGTCGGCGCCTTCCGCGAGCAAGGGCGCGACGTCGATCGAGGTGATCGCCGTTGCCGTCTGCCGGAGTGAACCATCGACCACAGCGGCTCCGCCTGCCAGCGACAGCGCTCCTTCCTGGGTCAGCGCCGGTGTTCGCAGGAATGTCCCTTCTCCGAGCGTAACGCTGACGTTTTGCCCGGCGAAGAGTTGGGAGGACGCGAGCAAAACGGCGTTGGCTCCGAGATCAATGTTCGTCGCGCCGAGCGTGCCCCAGTTCATGCTGTCCGTGCTTAAGCCAGCGCCTGCGGCAAGTTGCAGTGCGCCGGCTTGGATATCCAGACGTCCGCTGATTGTTGAACTGTTGTTGAGGCGCAGCGCGCCGCTGCCGGATTTGATTATTTCACCAGCACCGTTGAGACCGTCTTGCACGTCGACGAAGTGTCCCGCATCGACGGCGATATTCGCGGTGGCGCCGCCGGAAATATTCCAGGCGCCGAGTTGCAGGTCGCCGGCTTGGAGTTGGAAATTCACGTTTCCGGCGTCGAGCGTCCAGCGGTCCGCTTGTTGTTGTCCCACGAGCGCTACGGTGTAATCGTGCGGAAAAGCGAAGCGCAAGTGCGCGGTTGCCGTCGGTGCGGCCGTGCTGGACCAATTCTCCGGGTCCGCATATTCGCCGCCGGTCGGATTCATCCAATAGGTGTCGGCCAGTTGTTGATCGATCCAGCTATTGAACCGCGTCACGCGCGTGCCGCCGGCGGAGTCTCCGTAGTCGTTGTTCATCGATTCGTCGAAGCTCAGCCCCACCGAATGCACGGCGTAGAGGCGCGGGCGGCCGTCGTAGTCGATGTACCAGCCGCCGCCGCTGTCGCCGCCGGCGGTTTGATACTCCAGGTCGAGCGGCGTTGAACTTCCCCACTTACTGTCTGACGCGTCCAGGGGATTGTCGAAATCGGTGAACAGCATGAACTCTGGATAGGGACGATCGTCATCATTCAGCAGGCTTGAGCCGCTGATGTCGACGATATTTTGCCCGGCGCGCTTCGTGCCATGCGTGCCAACGATGGAACCGGTCAGTCCGGTGCCCGTTAGCCCGAAACCGACAATCGTGGCCTCGGCCCCCAGCGGCACGAGGTCGCGCATGCGTTGGGCGGGCGTGACCAGTTCGCTCGGCTCCACGAGTTCGATCAGCCCGACGTCATAGCCGTTCGCGGCGGAGCCGTTGAATTGCGGGTGGACGATGAGTCGCTTGGCGTCGATGCTGACGCCGAAATTGCGGTAGAAAACGCTGTCGGTCGGCGTGTTCGTCAGGCAATGGGCGGCGGTGAGCACCCAGTTCGGGGCGATCAGCGTGCCGGAGCAAAGCCGGCTGCTGCCGCCGACCACGGAACGCACCTGGCCGACGGCTTGATATTCCGGCAGATTCGCCAGATCGCGGTACGCGGCGTCGTCACGGTCGTGCCGGATCACTCCGCCGGACAAATCCCCGGTACAGGTTGCGACGGCGACGCCAATCATCCAGCGGACGAGTCGCTTGCCCCGACGCGCCGCCCCCCGGCCAGTCATCTTCGTACTCAACAGCTGCGAAATCGACGATGCGATTCAAGTTGAAAAGGATATCGCGATTCTGCCTGCCGGTGGATGAGGTGTCAATGAATTTGCAGTGAGAAACCGGCACAATTAACGCTGGTGACGGCCGTGCGCCGTGGAATTAAACTGTGCTAGGTACGCACCCCCCGGTTTCACGTCGCGGACGTTCGTCTCGCCCCGGGAATTGCGCACATTTCAGGTCGATTATGCACGTCGTACCTCAGGATTTCGAGCTGGAACGGCAACTCGAATTTGTCGAGGCGACGATCGCGCGCCTGGAGCGCCAGCGGGACGAGATCTTCGAGCAGCAGCGCAAGCTCGCCCAACCGAGCCGGACGGCGCGATGGCGAAGGCGTTATTACCACGCCGCCCAGCGCTTCCGCGCCCCGGGTGAACAGTACGAGTTGTGGCCCTGGGGCGTGATGCTGGTCGTGCCGGCGACCTGCGCGGCGGTGGTGCTGATCATAGCGCACTTGATTAGCGATTCCGTGCTGATCGGCCTAGTGGGGTTTACCGTGACGGCGGCGGTGGTGGGGATAGCGTGCGCCGCATTGCTGTTTAAACCGAATTCGGAGCGTCTGTCGGCGCTCCGCCGAGAGGAAGACGCTGAGCAGGAAACCAGCGCGTCGTGCGAACGTGCGCTGCTGGCCACGACGGAGAACCTGCGCAAATACGTCGTCGAGCGGGACGCCTTGCGGGCCGCGGCGAAGGCGCGCCGCACGCAGCTTCTTCGCCGCGACTGGCGGGCGCTCCGGGACCAGCATTGGGTCGACTACCTGGCCGAAATGCTTTTGGCCCTCGGCGCGGTGGTGCAACTACAGCGTAAAAGCGGCGAGCCGGGCATTGATCTGATCGCCGAGTTCGGTCCCCATCGTGTGGCGATCCAGGCCAACACTTCGGAACGCACGATCCCGGATACCGCGGTGCGCGCGGTGGTCGCCGCGCAAAAAAACCAGCAATGCCACGCGGCCGCGATCATCACCAATGCGCGGTTTCATCCATCGGCGACACGCTTGGCGACGGCGCAACGTTGCTTGCTGATTGGGGCGGATGAGTTTGAGCGGTTTGCGCTGGGGGAGGTGCGGCTGTGAAGACCGCTTCGACGGGGATCACGCGGTAGGTCAGGCACCGTGGTTGAAGTTGAAAGCGCCGCACGAAAGTGTATTCAAGCTACGCCCCAAGCGCACGCCAGGGATGTGCCTGACAGGGAGACGGCGTCAACTCCTGTCAGGCACGTCCATCGCGGCCGTTTGGGATGTCAAAGCGGTTGCGTTGAATGCATTCGGCTCGGCTTCGGCGGCGGTGCCTGACCTACAGGAATGTCACGATTCTTCGCTTAGGTCCTGCCATTCCTCATAGCTGCAATATCGGCAGTTGAAGCGGACCCTTGTCGGGCGCGGGGGAATCACGTCATGCAGGAGGTTGAGGAGGGAGTTGCCTTCCCGCGACATCGCATTGAAACGTCGGCACTTGGAACATCTGCGCGACCAACACGACATGCCTTTGCCTGTCAGAGAACCAAACGCCAAGGCTCCGCCAACGTAAAGTTCGTCGAATGGTTTTTCCAGCAGCTTCAGCCAAGGGACGAGACAAATCGCGATCGCCATCGCAATGAGCCAGCAGAGAGCAAACGTTCGAATGCGGCTGGGAACGAAGCCGATGATGCAACCAAGTGTGAACGTGCCCCAAAAAACAGGCTCGTCATATGGTCCCCCCAACGACATCAGCCAGTGGACCAGCCACAAGCAAGGCGCGGAAAGCACAACGAACCATACCGCGGCAATCATCGGCGAATCGCGTCGGACCATATTGAGTCACCAACGAGCATTGAATGCTCCCGACGAGAAGCGGAACCGTGACCTCGCCGCCAAGCAGGGGGATTATACGAAATCGCCGAGAATGCCGGCGTTGAACGATTCGCGGCGAGTCGGATTGCGGGTTGTGTTTTTGCTAACCCCGTTATGACACGGTCTCCCGACCGCGTCATCTGCCCGACCGAAGGTCTCCTGCTTCGCAGGCAACGCAGCGCCGGGCGCCTGCGGCAGGGGCACAAGAATGCCGCTCGGCAACGGCCCAACCCGCTGGGGCTTCGACGAACTTCGCTGCCGAACGCCGCGATGCCCCAGCGATTTTGACTTTGCGACGTTCTAACAATTGCCCCAGTCCCAGGCGCCCCGTCGCGAACTGCTGACGGCGTCGTCTCCTGTCAGGCTACAGGTCGTTCAAAGTTCTTGGGCGTGGCGCGGGCTTTTTGTTCGTCCGCACTTTTCGCTTCGTCGTCAGAGCCTGACCTACGGGGCTGACAATGGCTGATCGGCCATGCCTGACGCTGGTCGGTACCAATCTGTGAGGGATTCCGTCAGTTCGCGTCGACTGCGATAGATGAGGTGCAAGATCATCAGATAGAGGATAAACCCGGCGCCGGCGAGCACCACCGCCGCGCTGAGAGTTAGCGACTCGGGAAAGACAGTGGCCATTTGGTTCAGGACGAAGCCAGCGCCGGCAATCACGAGGTAGGCCAGGCGGCGATACTGAGCGCGCAAGGCCAAGTCGGGGCAATGTAACCTGGTCGCCAACGCCGCTATCCCGCCGAGCATGTACCAGTTCAATGCCGCGTCCACCGGGAACTCAAGGTAGCCAAGAAAAATCGCGGAATTGTCCGTCACGAAGTACTCAGCGAACGAAATTGCCGCGCGCAACCAGCCGACGAGACTGCCATAAGCGAATTGTTTGTTTGCATGAGCAAGCCCACCGCAGCCGCTGGCAACCAACGCGAACCCTAACCAATCCGGCAGCACGTCGAAATGGTTGATGCTGAGGTCGAAGACGACGATCAACAACCCGTAGAAAATCTGGGAGAATCGGGAATACATGCGTCGCCGCCTTCGTGGGACACGATCAGTCGTTGAGTTGAAACCGCTCTGTGGCACGATCTCCCGATCGTGCCGCTGGTATGACTGACGGTCTGCTCCACCGTGGCACGGTCGGGAGACCGTGCCACAACAATGTCGCCGACGGTTACTTCTTCAACTCCGCCTCCAGGAACAACGCGATCGCTGCGTTCAAATAGTCGCGGTTGTCTTTTTTCTGGAAGCCGTGGCCTTCGTTGTTGGCGTAGACGGTCCAGACGGGGCGGCCTTGGGTGCGGACTTGGGCCGCCATTTGTTCGGCTTCAAAAAATGGTACGCGGGGGTCGTTTTTGCCGTGGGCTACCAGGAGGGCCGAGCGGATGTCGGCGACGCGGTTGCTGGGGTTGATCTTTTCGAAGTGGGCCCGCATCGCGGGGTCGCGTTCGTCGCCGTATTCGGCGCGGCGGAGGTCCTGACGATACGGCTGCGTCCGTTCCAGGAAGGTGATGAAGTTGCCGATGCCGACAATATCGACGCCGGCGCGGATGCGTTCCGGGTAGTTCACCAGCGACGCGAGCACCATGTAACCGCCGTAGGAACCGCCCATCACCGAGACGCGTTCGCCGTCGAGTTCCGGCTGGGCTTTGATCCAATCGAGCAGCGCGCCGATGTCCTTGACGCTTTCCTCGCGCTTCTCGGCGTTATCGAGCGTGAGATACGTTTTGCCATAGCCGGCCGAGCCGCGCACGTTCGGGGCCAGCACCGCGATGCCTTGTTCGACGGCGAAGTATTGAATCAGCCCGTTGAAGAGGGGCGTGTACTGCGCTTCCGGCCCGCCGTGGATGTAGATCACCACCGGCGCCCGGGCGGCGGCGTCTTCTTGTTTCGGCCGGAAGTAGTAGGCGGGAATCTCGCGCTCGTCGAAACTCTTGAACCGAATCCGCGTCGGGGCGATGAAACGTTCGGGATTCAGGCCGCCGGCTTCGCTGTAGGTCCATTGCACGAGATCGCCCGATTGCAGGTCGATCGAATAGGCGTCGCTGGGCGCGGTCGGTTTGCTGAGCGTGAAGCCGAGCCGGCTGCCGTCCGGGGAGAATTCCAATCCGGCGATGATGCCGAGCGGCGTCTCGACCTTGCGGATCTGCTGGCCGTCGTAGAGATACAACTCATGCGAACCATCGACGTTCGCGGTGAAGGCCAGCACGCCGGTTTCGGGATCGACTTCGAGCGCGTCGATATCCCAGGCAATGTCTTCGCTGAGCCAACGATATTCGCCGGTCGCTAAATCAACTTCGGCCAGTTGCTGGAACTCGCCGGCGGCATCGCAGGTGACGAAGGCCTTGGTGGCGTCCTGATGGAACGCGAGGCTGCCGAATGCCACCTGCGCGCCGGCCTTCGCTTCTTTGGGCAGCGGGAGCGGCTGCTTCGTGCCGCTCTTCACATCCAGCATCGCCGGATGCGTTTCGTTGATGGAGACGTAGTGATTGATGAGTAGCTTCGACCCGTCCTTAGATAGCGAATTCAAGTTGTAGAACTCGCCGTCGGTCTGCAGCACCATGCGCGACGAGCCGGGCGTGCGCGGATTGGTGACGTAAATGTCCGTATCGCGTCCGTTGCGGAGATTGCTGCCGTAAACCATCAGCGAACCGTCTTCCTGTACCGGCCCTGGCACATTGCGCGATTTGCCGTCGGTGAGCAGCGTGACTTTGCTGGCCTGGCGATCGAGCCAGTAGAACTGATCGTTCTCGTTGCCGCCTTGGCTCATCACGACGAGCACGTCTTGATCCGACTTGCCGGGCAGAATCTTGCCGGAGGCCGGCTCCGGGAAGAACGTGATCTGTTCGCGCCGCCCGCCGGGCGTGTAGACGCGGTGGAGTTGATTCGTGTTGCCGAACCGCGTGGCGACAAGCATGCCGGCGCCGTCCGGCGACCAGCCTTGGAACGTGGCTGTGCGGACGTCCTGGTATTGCCGCATGCGTTCAAACACCTCTGATGGAATCACCGGCACTTCGGCGGTTTCCACGGCGGCTGGGCGGGCCGGATCCGCGTCCAGAGGCGCGTCCGGCGCGGCGACCAGCGTGGTATCGGGTCGCACGCTCTTCTGAGCCGGAGCTTGCCAGGCGAAACTGGCCCAGGAAAGGAGCGCGACGAACGCGGACAGAGCAATCTGCATGATGCGGGCACCTTGATGAATGACGGCAAAACCAGGAATCGGCCGGCAACCTGGGAGGTATTAGAATTCGCCGCCCAGCGCCGGGCAAGTCGCGCGACTGCCCCGTTTCGGGGTTCGACTTGTCGGTTTCCTCTATGGCAGCGGCTGTTGGAGATTCAGCGCATTCAACTCGATGTGTTGCAGGAAGTGCAGCGGGCATTGCCGACACGGAAGGAGTGAACTTAGGCGTGTTGCTTCGGCTTCGATTCCTCGGAGGGCGGATTTTCGTCTCGCAGTGGTTCCGCGAGGCCGTCGAGCGGATAGAGAATCAGCCAGGCCAGCACGGTCGCCACGATTGCGGAGCCGATGAAGCCGGCGCCGGCGGCGAAGCCGATGCCGGCTGTGGTCCAGATGCCGGCTGCCGTCGTGATGCCGCTGATGCGCTTCTCCGATTCTTGCTTGAGGATTGCACCCGCGCCCAGAAAGCCGATGCCGGCGGTGATGCCTTTTACGATCTCGCCCACGCTGGCCGCGCCGGACTGCAACGGAATCGCGGTGAACAGCGCCGAGCCGAGGGCGACGAGCATGTGCGTACGCAGCCCTGCCTGGCGGCCGCGCGCCTCACGTTCCAAGCCAAGAACGGCCGCCAAGCCGCAGGCCACGACGAGGCGCACCGACAGTTGCCCGAGCTGCGCCCAATCTGGAGATGCGATTCCAAGTTGTTCCCACATGGCAGTTGACTTCTTGGTGAGGGGAGCGAGCTTCTATCAGCGCATGAAAAAGCCCCGCGCCTGGCGGGGCTAATTCGGTTGGTCGCGGCGAACTTACGGCGTGATCGCGCGGAAGAAATTGCGGATCGGCTGGCCTGGGTAGTAGACCTTCGTGCTGACCACGGCGCCAGGATAGTAGTACGCGCTCACCGGCTGAGCGTATGACACCACTGGGCTATAAGCGACGACGGGGCTGTAAGCGTAGCTGACGACGGGACTGTAAGTCACGACCGGGCTGTACGTAGTCACGGGACGGTAAGCGGTCACGGGCACGGCATAGCTGGTCGCTGGGCGATAGGTTGTGACCGGCGTGGCATAGTTCACCACGGGGCTGTAGGTCGTTGTGTACGTCGGCGATGCGGTGACCACGGGGCTGTAGCTCGTCACAGGACGCCAGGCCTCGACGGTCGTTGCCGTGGCGGTGTCATCGATGACCGGCGAATACGTGACAACGGACTCTGCGGGAACGGTCGTGACGGTCGATTCGACGACTGGGCTGTAGACCTCGACCGCCGATTGCGCTGAAGCGGCGCCGCCGGTGAAGCTCAGGCCCAAAACGGCCGCCAACAGAAGCGTGTTTTTCATGGTAGCTATACCTCGCAAGTAGCCGTTCTCGGCGTGCCCCAGTTTGCGTCCCGCGCACCGACGTTCCCCAAACATACGTCGGGGCGGTGGCTGTCGGTTCATTGGTTAGCGAAACTTGAGCCAATCCCGGGCCAAATCACGTGGAATTATCCGCGTGACCGGTCGCCGATCAAGCGACGGAATGCGATTTTGCCGCGGTTTCCGCGAATATCGCGATAAGCTGCGCAGGCGATATGGGTTGCGAAGGCCTGGCAACCAGTGCGGAGCCTAATTGGCTGGTCGCGATGTGACCGGTTAGATTGCTTCTTTGCCGCGCTCGCCGGTGCGGATGCGGATGCAATCCTCCAGCGGCAGCACGAAGATCTTGCCGTCGCCGATATTGCCGGTCTCGCCCGAGCGGCCGCCCTTGATGATGGCGTTTACGGTCGGTTCGACGAAATCGTCGTTGACGGCGATCTGGAGCTGCACTTTGCGGAGCAGGTTGACCGTGAATTCGTGGCCACGGTAGACCTCGGTGTGCCCTTTTTGCCGGCCGAAGCCTTGCACGTCCATCACCGTCAGCCGGAACACCTCGACTTCCGTCAACGCGGCCTTCACGGCTTCCAAACGGCTCGGCTGGATGATGGCGATAATCAGCTTCATGACAAAGAGCGAAACCTGTCGGCGGAAAGCGAAATTAGCAAACGGTCCAACTGATCGTAGCCCACCAGCGCGGCAGGCTCAAGGCGAAGAAGTAATGAATGCGGCATGACGAATGGCTGGGATGCCCCGATTTCGTCATGCCGCGTTCATCGTTCGGTCTCCGCAGCGGGTGTCCAATCCGCTGCACCAACGCGGCAACCAGCAATAAAAGAAGCCCCTGGCTTGGATGGACTAGGCGGAGCGTCCATCCAAGCCAACGGGGCAACCTTCTGGCCCAGGCAAGAGCCAAGCCTCGTCAGACACCGCCGGACCACCCGGCGGTCGGAGTAGGGAGAATGCGTTCGTCTCGTTTTCTTGTTTCCAGGAGCGACGCGGATCAGCGAGCGAGGCGCCTCGCTCGCTATCCGCGCATCGCGCGCCCACGGCACAGCAGAAAAGCAAGCGATGTGCCGAACTTGAGAATGATTCAAAACATTTTCTCAAGTCACTGTGGATGAACGACTTGCGACGCGCCGTCAAATCAGCATGTCGATGAGAACGCCGTGCCATGCCATGGCTGCCGCGAAGAGATTAGGCATAGCCTGTTCATTGTCTGGGCATTACAGAACCGCAGTTCTTGTTCGAGCGTTGCGAACATCGCATTACCAGAATCTCCACCACGGCGCCTTACTTTGTGGCGGGCTTTCCGGAGTAGCAAAGTCATCTGGAACGGTCAGCTCGATCGGCTCAGTGCTTTCCTTGGGATCCCAGCCTTCTTGGAGTAGCTGGGTCACAAAACTGAGGGCCCTGGACGCTTGGCGCTCGGAAGATTCTGCCGGCGTTCTATCACCATAGGTACGGACGATTGCGCGCCGCTGCTGTGAATTCTCACAAACTTCAACGATCCAGTCCGTTCCCGGCCTAGGTGGACCGTTCGGCTGGAGAAAATGCGCCTGTAGGCCGGAAACGATGGTGACTCGCCACATGGCTCCAACCATCCATCGAGGATTTCAGAGAAGAATGAAGCGGCGGAGCAATTCGATGCCGCAATCGGTGAGGAAGCTTTCGGGATGAAATTGCACGCCGTGCAGCGGATAGCGCTTGTGGCGGACGCCCATGATTTCCCGCCCGACTTCCGGGGAATCGCACCAGGCGCAGACTTCGAAATCGTTGCTCAATGTATCGGGCCGGATAATCAGGCTGTGGTACCGCGTGGCCCGGAACGGGTTGTCTAGTCCCTGGTAGAGTCCACGATTGTCGTGATGCACGAGGTCGGTTTTGCCGTGCATCAGCTTGGGCGCCCGGACGATTTCCGCTCCAAACGCTTCGCCGATTGATTGGTGTCCCAGGCAAACGCCCAGGATCGGCAGTTTCGGGGCGAAGCGTTCGATCGCCGCGCAAGAGATTCCGGCCTCTTTCGGCGTGCAGGGCCCCGGCGAGACGATCAAATGGGTCGGTTTGCGGGCGGCGATCTCGTCGACCGTGATCTGGTCGTTGCGATGCACTTCGAGCTCGATCGCCGGATCGATTTCCCCCAACCGCTGCACGAGGTTGTAGGTAAAGGAGTCGTAGTTATCGATGAGCAGAATCATGGTCTCAAGCTAATCGGGGAGGGAAATCGGTACAAGCGGAAGCTAGGATCGCGGCCACCGACGCGGAACGCCGCAACCCTTGCCGCTCCTGGCGGCGGGGGGTAGATTCGCGCACATCTTTATTGGACTCGACAGGAAATTCATGACTCGTCTTGAACAACTTTGGGCCCCCTGGCGTTTGGGCTATATCAAAGGCGAAACCGACGCCCCCGCCCGGGCGACGGCGGAGTTGAACTGGTTGCCCGGCGCGGATCGAGAGTGTTTTATCTGCCGGGGCGTGGCCGATCGGGCGGATCGCGAACACCAGATCGTGCGGCGCGGCGAAGCGGTCGTGACGGTGCTGAATCGCTATCCGTATAACAACGGCCATCTGCTCGTGGCGCCGCTGGCCCACAAGGCTCGCCTCGACCAGTTGACGGCCGCCGAGCATCTCGGCCTGATGCAAGAAATCACGGCGATGGTTTCCTTGATCGAAAAATTGATGAACGCCGAAGGCTTCAACATCGGCGTCAACTTGGGTCGCGTCGCCGGCGCCGGGCTGCCGGGGCATTTGCACTGGCATATTGTGCCGCGATGGAATGGCGACGTGAACTTCATGCCTGCGCTCGCTGGAGTGAAATCGATCCCACAATCCCTCGACGCCCTCTGGGAAATTCTCACCGAATCCTTAAGCCAGTCCTCCTCCTCACTGAAAACTGAAAACTGAAAACTTCAAACTAGCGCAGCAACGGAGTGCCGCCAGGTGCGTATCGCCCACTTCGGGACGTTCGACGTCGCCAATTTCGGTGACCTGCTGTTCCCACTGATTCTGGAACAGCGCGCTCGCTCGCTCATTGCGTCGCCGACTGAGATTGAGTTCGTGCATTTCTCTCCGCTTGGCGACGAGCCTGTCTGGGAGGACGCGCGGCGGACGGTTCCGGTTCGCGAGCGTTTCGAGCACGGCCGGTTCGACGCGGTTGTTCTGGGCGGCGGGCACCTCGTCCACGCCTTGCCGACCCAACTGCCGGCGTACCAATCGCGCCCTTGGTTAGCGGAAACCGCGTATGCGGAACTTTGGCTCGGGGCCGCGCAACTGGCCGAACGGGACGCCGCGTCGCTGATTTGGAACGCCCCGGGCGTGCCGCGTCCCTTGGAAGGTCGCGCCGCGGAATTGCTGCGCGGGGCCACCGATCGCGTCGATTACCTGGCCGTCCGCGACGAAACCAGCGCCAAGCACCTGCGTGCCTCGGGCGTCACAAAGACGATTCAGGTCGTTCCGGATACGGCGCTCGATGTGAATTCGCTCTGGAGCGATGCGCAGCTCGGCGACGCGTACCGACATTTGCTCGCCGAGCACGATTCGGCAACACGGACCATCGCCGTCCATGTCAAAGAACGCTATCTGCGCGAAGCGCCAGAGTCGCTCGGCGCTCGGCTGGATCAACTCTGCGAAACACATGACGCGAGGGCGCTATTGCTTGCGCTTGGACCGTGTCACGGCGATGACGAACTCGCTCGGCGCGTGGCCGCCTCGATGCGTACACACCCGATTGTCGTTGCCGGTCCAGATCAGTTGTTCACGCTCGTTGCCGCGATTGCCCGGAGCGGGCGCTACGTCGGCTCGTCGCTCCACGGATTGATTACGGCCACGGCTTTCGGGCGACCGGCCTGGTGCGTGGCGACCGAGCAGCATGGCGGTCCGCGAAAGTTCTCTGGGTTCTTGCGTCAGATCGGCGCGGAGCATCGCTTGAAACCGTCGTGGGACAAGGCTTGCGAAGCGGCGATGAACCCTACCGCCGTTGACCTGACCGCGGCGCGGGCGGCACTCGCCGCGCATTGGAATCGTGTCGGCGAAGTGCTCAATGCAGCAACCGAATCGGCGAGAGTTGATCGCACGCAAGTCAATTCCTTGCTGCCAGCAACGAAGTGCGAGCAAGGCCCGAGCGACACGCAACTTGCGGTCCTGCAGTCGCAAGCCGAGATGGCGGCGCGAAGCTTGGGTCGTCTTGATCGGAACAACACGGCGCTTGCCAAGGCGCGCAAACGCGAGCAGCGACTGACCACGCGTTTGGCGGATCGTGAACATCGACTTCAACAACTGTCCGCCAGGGAACAACTTGCAGCGCGGCGATTGCGCGAGACGCATGGCAAGCTGCAGCGCGCTGAGCGCGATGCGGCTTCGTTGAGTAGCTGGCTGGAGCAATTGCGCGGTGGGGTCGACGCCTTGTTAGGGACGCGCCGTTGGCGCGTGGGAAACTTGCTTGGCAACGCACTCACCGCCTGGCGGCGCGATCGCTCGGCGCCGCTGGTGACGGAACTGTTTCGGGATATCTTTCGCCGCCATGACAAGTGGCGCGCATCGAAGCAAGACGCCGTGCGCGCGACAAGGTTGTCCGAGGCGTTGCCTGCACTGGATCAAAGTAAGTTCGCCAGTATTGTCATTCCCGTGCATAACGCCGCGTCCAGCGTTGCGGAATGCCTGAAGTCGCTGGCGGCGCATGCCGATTCTCGCCACGAGATATTGCTCGTCGATGATGCTTCGGGCGAGGAATGCGCGTCGCTGCTGCGTGACTTCGCGGCGCGACGCGCGAACACCGTGTTGTTGCGCAACGATGATCGCCAAGGGTATGCGCGGGCGGCGAATCGTGGTTGGCAGGCGGTGCGCGGTGACTATGTTGCGCTGCTCAATAGCGATACTGTCGTGACGCCGGGATGGCTGGAACGCTTGTTGGCCTGCTTGGAGAGCCATCCACGCATTGGCCTCGCGGGTCCCATTTCTAATGCGGCGAGTTGGCAGTCGGTTCCTGAGCGGTTCGATGCCGGTGGCGATTGGGCCGTGAACGCGCTTCCGGAAGGTCGGAATGCAAATGACATGGCGGCCACGGTCGCGCGGGTCGCAGAGCCCTTGTATCCGCGTGTTCCGCTGCTGAACGGTTTTTGTCTTGCCGCGAAGCGCGCGGTTTGGGAGAAGGTTGGGTTCTTCGACGAAGCCGCGTTTCCGGACGGGTATGGCGAAGAGACGGACTACTGCCTGCGCGCGGCGGCGGCTGGCTTCGAACTTGCCGTGGCCGACGACGCCTACGTCTATCACGCCAAGTCGCAAAGCTACGGCCATGCGAAACGAGCCGAGTTGACGGCACGCGGACAAGAGACGCTGCGCCGCAAGCATGGCACGGCTGCAATCGCTAGTGCCGTCGATCAATTGCGAAGTGAACCAGCGTTGGCTGCGCTGCGTGAAAGTGTGCGTCGAGCAATTGCCGATGACGTCGCGGCTGGTACTTCGCTGGGAGAAAAAGGTCGGACCAGCGTTTTGTTTCTGTTGCCGGTGCGCGGCGGAGGTGGCGGCGCGCATTCCGTCGTGCAAGAAGCAATGGGCATGCGCCAACTCGGCACACGGGCCGTCGTGGCGATTGAGGAGCGATTTGCGGAGGAATTCCGGCGGCATTATCCACGCTGGTTCGACGAAGGTTTGTTTTTCAGCTATCGCGATCGAGCGGAGCTGACACAGTTCGCCGGCACGTTCGAGGTTGCGGTCGCGACCGTCTATTTCAGTCTGCGCGAATTGCGGCGGATTGTGCGAGCGCATCCGGCGATGTTGCCCGCGTACTATGTGCAGGACTACGAACCGAGATTCTTCTCCAGGTATTCACGGCACTGGCGCGAGGCGCGCAAGAGCTACGGTTGCCTGCCGGGCCTGGTTCATTTCGCCAAGACGGCCTGGATTCGTGAGGAAGTGCGACGCCGGCATGACGTCGACGTGCATCCCGTTTCGGCGAGCCTGGACCATGCAGTCTATTTTTCAACCGAACGCGCTCCAAGTAGCGGCCCTTTGCGGATCGTCGCGATGATTCGCCCCGCGACGCCGTATCGTGGCGCGGCGCGAACGTTGCGCGTGCTTCGCACGTTGCAATCGCGAAATGATCATGTTGAGTTGCACTACTTCGGCGCTACTAACGAGGAGTCTGCTACACTCGCGTTGCAGTCCAATACGAATGAACATTGGCACGGCCGGTTGACGCGCGAAGAAGTCGCCGACCTCTTGCGGCGCAGCGACATCTTCGTCGATTTCTCCGATTACCAGGCTTTCGGTCGGACTGGGTTGGAAGCGATGGCCTGCGGCGCTGCGGTCCTGTTGCCGAGCGAAGGGGGCGTGCGCGAGTATGCCGTGCCCGAGGAGAACGCGTTGATTGTTGATACGCGTGACGAGTCCGCTTGCCTCGCGGCGGTGGAACGCTTGGTGCGAGATTGCGATCTGCGAGCGAAATTGTCAGCAGCCGGGTTGAGCACAGCGCGGAACTATTCGATCGCGTCGGCGGCCGGATCTGAGTTGGCACTATTCGAGCGGGAGTTGAACAAGCGGCCGTCGCGCTCTGCGGCAAGCCCAGTGGTGTCGACGCGGTCCGCAATTCCAACTACCCGCCGATCGGACGCGCTTCGCGTCCACGCCGTCTTGCCACGATCGGCGTCGGGTTGGCCCGGCTCTTCGCATCTGCGCGTCTTGCTGCCACTGCAACATCCAACCTTGACGGATCGCATCGCACTCTCGCACGGCGACGCGACAGCGTCCATGCTGACGGATGCGGAAGTGGTTCTCGTTCAGCGCACGGCCATTGAGGTCCTTTCGCAAGCGAAGGCAATTGTCGACTCGTGTCGCCGGAGTGGGCAACGACTCGTTGTCGAACTCGACGACGATCTTTGGGCGATGCCTGCTGAACATCCGGAACGGCTACGTTATCGACGTTTGCTGCCGGCGCTGGAGCTACTGCTGCGCAATGCGGACGTCGCCACCGTGCCGACCGAGGAATTGGCGAAGTCGCTGGAGTCGCGCACGGCGCGCGTGGAGGTCATTCACAATGCGTTGGATGAGCGGCTGTGGTTTTCGCCGGGCCGTGATCATCGCGACGGCGAAGCGAATTCCCCGTTGCGCATTCTTTTGATGGGCACGCGCACGCACGCGGAGGATTTGGAGATCGTCGCGCCGGCGGCGCGGCGGTTGCTGCGGGAATTCGGCGATCGCGTGCGCTTCGAGGTCATCGGCTGCGTGCCGCACGGCCAGTGTAGCGACTGGTTCCGGCAGCTGCGCATTCCTTCGGCGCGTTGTGAGTACCCAGCGTTTGTGCGATGGCTGCGGCGTCGCGCGCGCTGGCAGATCGGACTCGCTCCGCTCTGTGATTGTCCCTTCAATGCCGCGAAAAGTGCGATTAAGTATCTGGACTATGGCGCACTCGGTCTGGCGGGCGTTTACTCCGACATGCCGGCGTATTCCAATACGGTGCGGCAGTTGGAAACTGGCATTCTTACCAGTGACAACGCCGATTCGTGGTTCGATGCGATCCGCGCCTTGGTGCTGAACGAAGAGTTGCGTCACGCGCTGTCCGCCGCCGCATCGAAGGACGTGCGTCGCCGCCATACGTTGGCGAACACAACAGGCCGTTGGCTCGCAGTGCTTGGCGGAAGTGTCGATCGCGCGGCGAGCGATGCTCGCCCGCTAGCGGAGCCCGTTCGGGCCAGCGGCGCGTAGCTGCGGGGCGTTCGGCGGCGAGACGCGCCGGAATACGAGCACACGATGCCAAGTGCGATTGCCCTCGCCTCGCGTCTCGAAGGCCGGTTCGTAGGCGGCGCCAAGTTCCCACGCCCTGGGTGGCGTGAAGGCGCGTGAATCCACGTCGAGCAAGACGAAATCCGGCTGCACGGTTTGCAGGGCGCCGCCGAGATCGGTGACGTCGACGCCGAAGATCGGTCCGTTCAATTCGGCGTACAAGCGCGGATAGCGCGAATTCGCCAACAGCGTTTGTCGCGACGAGGATTCCGTGCGAATCCAATCCGCGGCCGTGACGATCGGGCTGGCTACCGAATTGATGGGGCGAATGCTGAACGGAATCGCGATCGCGACGAGGATCAGACTGATCGCCAAGGCACATTGCGGGGCCCAATGCGGACGTCGCACGAACTCGCCGCCGCGTCGGCCCAGCCATTCGATTCCGGCCGCCGCTGCTGGAAAGGCGACGCCGACAATCGGCATCACGTGCCGGTGTCCCAGGTAGCCGGCCATTAAGGCCAACCAAATCAGCAGCACCGAATGCAGCATTGCCAGCGAAGCGAGCAGGCCGAGCGAAGAACTTAGCGGCCGCTTCCGCCCTGGCGCGAAATGTCCAAAGGCCCAGGGAATCCAGACGACGTAGCCGAAGCCATAGCCCAGCTCGACGAAGTATTTTTTCACGGCGGCGATGATTCGCGGCGACCAATCGCCGCTCGGGGCGGGGGTCACTTCGATGGCGGAGGCGACTTGCACCGTCGGAGCGGCGCTCGCAGTCGGTGTCGGCTGCGCGTCGACGAACGGCATTTCGTACGCCACGGGCTTTTGCGACGCGGCGAGCGGATCCTTCTTGCTGGTCAACTTGCCCGTCAACACGACATACGGCCCGGCGATCAAGGTGGTCCCACAAACCAATGCCAGGCCGCATAACACGGTCTGACGTCGTGGCAGGCGCCCCAGGCAGAACGTCATGGCAACAAGCAAGCCGCCGACGATCGCCACGCTGAGTCCTTCCGGACGAATCCAAAAGGCGCAGCCGCTCGTCATGCCGGCGGCCAGAAACCAGCGTCGTGATGAACGTGCGAAGCCTTCCTGCAGGCACCAGGCGGCGAGCAGATAGGCGCAGAGATGCGGCGTGTCGCTGAGCACGTCGGCGGCGTTTTGCCTTAGCACCGGCAAGCCTGCCGCGAGCAGCGAGGCAATATCGGCGATCTGCCGATCGTACATCCGCCGCGCGATCAGCCAGACGAGCGCCACGCAGCCCAGGCCGCAGGCGATCGCGACCAGCTTGCCGGCGACGATCCATTTTCCAGCCGACGGCCGCAACGATTCATCCGCGCCGTCGAGCGCCAACATCGTATGCGCGCCGACGACGAGCGCCGGGTAGCCGGGGTGTTGATCCTGCGCGCGCATTACATCGAGCGGAGCGCGTTGCAGCTCGCGGGCCATTTCGATGAACGTTACTCCGTCCGGCGCAATCGCCGGCGAGCGGGCCGCCACGTAAACGTCGACGGCCAGCGTCAAGAGCAACGAAATCGTCAGCCATCCGTGGCGAGGCATCGAATCCATCTCCGCGCTCGCGAGCCGCCAACCTAAGCCGGCGCTCAGCAAGAATTCTTGTCGTTCAACACGCGCCAAGGCGTCATCAGGATAATGTACAGGTCAAACGTCCAGCTCCAGTTGCGGACGTAGTACAAGTCGTACTCCAGCCGCTCGGCGATCGAGGTATCTCCGCGCAACCCATTCAGTTGCGCCCAGCCGGATAAGCCCGGCAGGACCGCGTGGCGGCGCGGGTAGTCCGGCATCTCGGCCGAGAATTTTTCGACAAAGCACGGGCGTTCCGGGCGCGGGCCGATCAGGCTCATTTCGCCGCGCAGGACGTTGAATAGTTGCGGCAACTCGTCAATGCAAAGGCGACGCAAAACCGTGCCGACCAATGTGCGGCGCGGATCGTTCCGTTTCGCCCAGACCGGGCCGGTTTCGCGTTCCGCGTCGATCCGCATGGTGCGGAACTTCCAGAGCGTAAATACGCGGCCATTCAGCCCGACGCGCTCTTGCTGATAGAACACCGGGCCGGTGCTGGTGAGGCGGACTAGCGCCGCGACGAGCGCCATGGGGACCGCCGCGACCAGGAGCAGCAGCGAAGCGGCCGCCAGATCCACGCAGCGTTTGAACACCACGCGGCCCTGTCCTCCGGCCACGGGCAAATCCGCCCGCGCCGCGGTGGAGCCGCGTTGCTGCCAGGCGCCTTGTCCGACCGGCGGCCGGAGCACCGCTGGATTGACGATTCGTACGGTACTGTCATTCATCCTTGAACTTCCGTGATTCGCTTCCTTGCGATCAATCGTGCCGCCCTAGACTTCCCCGACACCCGGCAGTTTTCCGTTGCCGTCGAACTAACTAAGCTCCCGCGTGTTCGTAGGCGGCGACGGTGCGTTCTGCGCAGCGTCGCCAGGTGAACTCCCGCGCGCGGGCCGGGCCGGCTTCGCGCAGCTTCATTTGCAATGAATGGCTTTCCAAGACTTCGCGCAGCCCTGACGCAATGCTGTCGGCGCTCAACGGGTCGACGTATACCGCGGCGTTCCCGAGCACTTCCGGAAGGCTGGACGAATTGCTGGCGACGACTGGCGTGCCGACCGCGGCAGCTTCGAGCGGAGGCAGGCCAAAGCCTTCGTAGATGCTGGGAAAACAAAAAACCGTGGCAGCGCGCAGCAGTGACGGCAACTCCGCTCCGCTTACGTAGCCCAACTCATGTAACAAACCGCGCCGGCGGAGGGCGTCAAGCGCCGGGCGAAAGTAATGTTGCTTCCAGCCGGACATGCCAGCCAGCACCAGTGGAAACTCGCGCTGCAAGCGCATCGGCAATCGGCCGAACGCAGCCACGAGGCCTTGCAGGTTTTTGCGAGGTTCCAGCGTGCCGAGATACAGGATGAATTGTTGCGGCAGCCGATGTCGCGCGCGGATCGCCGCGAGATGCTCTTCGCCTGCAGCGGCATCGAAGCGTTCCAAGTCGACCCCCAGCGGTGTGACGTGGACTTTTTCCGGTTCCAAACCCGGGAACAGATCTAGCAATTCGCCGCGCGTGAATTCGCTGATTGCAATCACCGCCTCGCTGCCGCGCACGCTGGTTTCCAAACGCTGACGGAGCCAGCGGAGACGGTCCTGCGGCAAGTATTCGGGGCAGCGCAGATAGGACATATCGCAGACGGTCGTGACCGTGGCGCCGGCGTATTCTTGGGGAATGTAATTCGGTTCGTGGTAGACGTTCCAATGCGGCCCGCGGGTCTGCCTCGCGAAACTCGCGGCGCGCAGCCGGCCGACCAGATTCCGGGCAAACGGCGCGTGTTCGCGCACCCAGCACTTCAGACGCTCATAGCGATCGACGCGTTCCGTGGCTTGAGCGCCGGCGTGAAAGGATTTCCACGGCACGATCCGCCGCCCTTCGAACACGTCCACGGCTTCGACGGCTGGGAGTTGATCCAACGACTCCGCCAAGCGCCAGGCGTATTGCCCGACTCCCGTCAGACGTCCCAGCATCGACATGCCGTTGAGCAATACCCGCATCGCGCCAGTTACCTAAATTCGTAGTTGATCACGCGTCGCACCAGGTTGCGTCGGGGGGCGGGGGGGCCGCCAGCGCCCTATGTCACCACAAATCCGATTTGGGGGGAAGAGTAGTTCGAGAATGTCCCCGCGGCGACTGTATCGACCCGTGGATTGAAGCCGCATGAGGTTTAATTTGGCGTAACTTCGATCATTTTCCGACGTTGACACGCTGCGCGACGGCGAATTATGATCCCCCGGCTTAGCGTCGGGTATGGAAGCGCGACGCGGCCGCAACGCTCACCGAGATTCACGTCCCGCCCCGCAATTGCGGCCGACTCGTGAATCAAAAAACTTCCGCAAGGGTGATCATGCCAAGGACGGCGCTCATCACCGGGATCACCGGACAGGACGGCTCGTATCTCGCCGAGCTTCTGCTCAGCAAGGGTTACGAAGTTCACGGCACCTTCCGCCGCGCCAGCACCGATACGCTGGAACGCGTCGCGCATTTGAAGGACCGCCTGCAGTTGCACCAGGCCGATCTGCTCGATCAGGCTAGCCTGGTCCACCTGATGCGCGATATCTGCCCGCACGAGGTCTACAACCTCGCCGCCCAGAGCTTCGTCCCCACGAGTTGGAATCAGCCGATCCTGACGGGCGAGTGCACCGGCCTGGGCGTCACGCGGATGCTGGAAGCGATTCGCCTGGTCGACACCGGCATTCGCTTTTATCAGGCCAGCTCCAGCGAGATGTTCGGCAAGGTGCAGGAGGTGCCGCAGCGTGAAACCACGCCGCTGTACCCGCGCAGCCCGTACGGCGTCGCCAAGGTGTACGGCCACTGGATCACCGTCAACTACCGCGAAAGCTACGGAATGTTCGCCTGCTCGGGCATTCTGTTCAATCAC
>JALHLM010000009.1:0-10537 GCA_022844585.1 Pirellulales bacterium
TTTTTCCATTTGCGTTCGCCGGATTCCAATTCAAGGCATTCCATGATGCCGTCGTCGAGTCCGTAGACGTGGCCGTTGTGAATGGCCACGTTGGAGAGCTTCGTCTTCATGTTGCGGTTGCGGCCGCCGTACAGGTCTTCGATCGTGAACTTGCCGCTGGCGTCGGTTTTGAATTCGAGCAACATGCAGCCGGTGCCGTAGCCGGTCGAGCAGAAGACGCGATCATTGCCCACGGCGACCGGCTGCGCGACCTTCGGTTGATTGCCGGGCCAGTCATAGGTCCAAAGGACCTCGCCGGTTTCCGCATTGTGGCCGGTGACGTTGAGTTGATTGACGATTGCCACCTGGCGCTGACCGCAAAGGGTCATCAGCGTGGGCGAACTATACGCGGTCTGCGAATCGCCGCCGGACCATTTGCGTTCGCCCGTGGTGCGGTCGTACGCGACGAGTGAATTTCCGTTCTTGCCGCCGGGATTCACGACGATCACGTCGTCGTAGATGAGCGGCGAGCCGGCCATGGCCCACTGCAGATTGTTGGCTTCGGCGTCTTTCAGAATATTACGCGCCGGCCAACGCGGTTTGCCATCCGCGAGGCGCAGGCAATTCAACGTGCCCGTTGCGCCGAGCGTACAGACAAACGGCTCGCCGTCTTCGAAGATGGTCGGCGTAGCGCGCGGACCGTCGCCCCCCATGAATTCGGAGAAGCGGCCTTCGTCGGCGTGCTTCCAGAGTTCCTGGCCGGTGAGCAGGTGATAGCAGACGACGAACTCCTGTTGGCCACGCTGTTCTTGCGTGACCGCGAGCTCGCCATAGACGGCGAACGAGGACCAGCCCTCGCCGATGGGTTGCTTCCAGAGTTGATGCGGTTTGACCTTGATCCAATTGCGGCCGATGGTGACGCCTTCGATCACCGGATGGCGATTCGGACCGAGGAATTGCGGGTAGCGGTACGTCGCTTGCAGCCACTCTGGTTGGACCTCGGGCGCGCCGGCCGCGGGCTCGACAGGCGTGGCGACGACGGCTGCGTTGGGCGCGGCTTCCCAACTCCAGGCGTAGATCGGCTTCATGTTGCCGGTGTAGCCGACGCGCCTCAATGCGGCGGCGCGAAAGATCGCCACGCCAGCGATCGCGATGCCGCCGGCAATCAGCACGCGTTTGCGCGCGACGTCCGAAAGTCCAGCGCCAAAGGCCAGCCAAAGCCAACCGGCGAACAGCCCGAGGATGACCAATGCCGCGGTGGCAAGAAACTGGAACGCGGCATCGTCCAGCGCGGTTTGGATGCCGGCGTAGAGCGCGGCGAGCAAGATCGCGATGACGGCCAGGGCGATGAAATTCACCCGCCGCGCCGGCGAGATGGTTTCCGGGGCATGACTCATACAGCATTCCTCCGTGGCTCACGTATCGCAGCATGCTCGCGGGCCAGGAAAAGGCCGAGCAGTCCGTTCCCGGGAATCATACAGGGAGGCGTGGGTTTGGCGAGAGGACGCCTGGTGGGCGAACGCGATGGAAAGGCATGACTGGACGCGCGGTTCCGACTATTCTGAGTTGAATCTCAACGAAACATCGTTCGCCGGCGCAAGGTAGTATCATCGCCGGAAGCGCGTCCCACTTATGTGAACAACTGAGCATTAGCCATGTTTGAACAGCGCCGATCGATTCTTCACTCTTTCGCGTTGCGGCTCGCCATCATTGGTTTGGTCGCAGGCTCCTGGGCGGCGTCGGCTTGGGCCCGTCCCGCCACCACCAAGCTGCTGCCGAAGTCGACGCAAGCGTATATCTCCATCCCGGACGTGGCGGAGCTAAAGCTCCGGGCACAGGACACTTCGACCGCACGGATGCTGCGGGACAAGCAGGTCGAGCCCCTGGTGCGCGACCTCTATGGCACGGCGATGGAGTCGCTGGCGAAGTTCGAGGAAGAGTTGGGCATGCCACTGGTGAAGTTGCTGGAAATTCCGCAAGGTGAATTGTCGGTGGCGTTCGTGGCGGTGAAGGAAGCGCGGCCGGCGCTCGTCGTGTTGATGGACGTCGGGGCCGACAACAAACCTTTCGACAAATTCCTGGAGGCGGGGCTCGCCCGGGCGGCGGATGCCGGTATTGAGCCGCGCGAGGAAAAGTTCGGCGAGACCGCGGTTTCCGTGCTCGATCTATCCGGCGAAGACGGTAACCAGGTGTTGTATTGCCGGCGCGAGGAGACGTTTGTCGTCACGACGGACGCCAAGGTGATGGCCGACCTGTTGGACGCCTGGGACGGCGGGAAGCAGGAGCCGCTCTCGTCCGACGAAGCGTTTTCCCAGATTCGCGAGCGCGCGCGCGGCGCGGCCGACGAAGCGCCACAGGTGATGTATTTTTTCGATCCGATTGGCATCTTCGAAGCCATCGGCGAGGACAATACGGCGGTCCGCTTGGCGGAATCGTTCTTGGCGCCCTTAGGTCTCGACGGCCTGCGCGGCTTGGGGGGCGCGATCACGTTAAACACCGGACAGTTCGAGTCGATTCATCGCGCTACGATTCTGATTGACGCTCCGCGCCGCGGCGTGATGGAACTTATCGCCGTGAAGGCGGGCGATACGGTCCCCGAGAATTGGGTGCCCGCCGACGCGGCGAGTTATATGACGTTCAATTGGGATTTCCCGGAGATGTACGACGATCTGCGTCATCTCGTGGACAGCTTCCGCGGCGAAGGTTCGTTCTCCGAACGCGTCAACACGCCGTTCAAGAACGAGACCGGGATCGATTTGGAGCAAGACGTTCTGCCCTATATTGAAGGTCGCGTGAGCATTGTCTCGTCGATGACTCGCCCGGTGACGCTCACTTCGCAAACGGCCGTGTATGGATTTAAGTTAAAAGAACCGGACAAGATTCGTCCGGTGCTCGACAAGCTCGGGGACAAGTTTACGGAACAATTGAGCAAGGAAACGTACGGGGCGATGTCGTTCTACAAGTTCACGCCCCCTGGGTTGGACGACAATCCTGAGGCCGCCAACGTGCCGCGTCCGTGCTTCGGCATCCTGGGCGACTACTTGTTGATCGCCAATCAACAGGCCGGCCTGGAGCAAGTGGTTCTGGCGTCGGAAGATCCCACGCGCTCGTTGGCCAGCACGGAGGATTTTCAGACTATCACCGAAGTGATCAAGCAGCTTCCTGGAGGCGAATCGCCGATTGGCATCACGTTCGCACGCCCCGAGGAAAGCTTGCGTTTCCTCTACGAATTAGCGAACTCGGAGCAGACGCGCAAGCAACTCGCCAAACAAGGTGAAGAGAATGAGTTCTTCGGCAAGGTCGGCGATGTTTTGGACAGAAACCCGTTGCCGCCATTCGAGGTGATCGCCAAGTACTTCTCCCCGTCGGGGGCGATGATGGTGGAGGAAACCGGCTGGCAGTACATCGACTTTTCGTTGCGCAAGGAAGACATCGAGGAGTAGGGTTCGCGACGGGCCGGGTTGCCGCCAGCGTACGAGTGAATTACGTTCAGAACTCACGCCCTGAACACTCTTGCTCGACCGAGGCATTCGATGGCCGCGCGACCGTTATCGCTAGTTGCTCCCGATTGGTGGGACTACACGACGCTCGACCGCGAGTTGCTCGACGACGCGGCGCGGCTCACCGCGGATGATCTCTTTGCGCTCTCGCGGCCCGGGTTTACGGTCCGTTTCTACGACACGATCGAAGAGTTCTATCTGGCCGAGGCGCTGGAATACATTCACGCCTGGCGGCAAGCGATGCCGGAGCGTCCGGCCGGCATCTGCGGGCCGATCGGTCCCACGGAGCAATTGCCGCTCGTGGCGCGATTGGTCAACGAGTTGGACCTCGACCTGCGTCACGCCCATTTTTGGGGCATGGACGAATGGGTCGTCGACGGCCGCGAAACGCCGGAGAGTTTTACACTGTCGTTCGCCAAGGCGGACCGGGAGTTATGCTTCGATCGCATCCGCGCGGATCTGCGGATGCCGGAAAGCAATTTGCACTTTCCGCGCGTAGCCGAGATCGAGACGTTCCGCCGTTCGTTTGACGAAGTACGCTGCGTCGTCATGCAGGGCGGCCAGGGCGAAATCAAACATTGGGCCTTCAACGACCCACTTCGACGCGCCGGCGTATTCCGCGATCAACCGCCGACGCCCGCGGAGTATCGCCAGCTCGGCACGCGCGTGGTCGAGCTGCATCCGATGACAATCATCCAGAACGCCCGCACATCCGGCGGCGGCGTGGTCACCAACGTGCCGACGCAAGCGTTGACCGTGGGGCCAGCCGAAACGTGGAAAGCGGAAAAGGTCTCCATCTGGCACGCCGGCACCCATGACAACCCGTTCGGGCAACGGCTCACGGCGCTGATGATCAGCAAAAAGCTGCCGGACAGCTCGGTGCCAATGTCATTGTTGGCGGACCACCCGAACGTGCAGTTCAACTATCTGCGAAGCGGGATCGGGAGCTGCACTGCGGAGATGCATTGAGCGGGGCGGCGGGCTTCATTGCTCCCATCCCCGAACCCCCGTCGAAAGTGGCTTGTCTAGCCGCTAAAATCTTGCTATCCGGCTAAGCCGCCGGCCCGTTAACCGTTTCTCCAAATGCCCGGTTAACGTTCCCGAGATATTTGCGCAATGATCGCTCCCAGTGGAGTTTACGCTCGCCATGATCAAGAAACGATTGATGACCCCCGGGCCGACGCAGGTGCCGGAAGAAGCCCTGTTGAGCCTCGCCAGGCAGGTCACGCACCATCGGACAGCGGAATTCCGCAAGTTGTTCGCCGAGGTGCTGGTCGGGCTGAAAGAGGTCTTCGCGACCAAGCACGACGTGATCGTGCTGACTAGTTCCGGGTCCGGGGCCATGGAGGCGGCGGTCGTCAATCTGGTGCCGCGCGGCGGGAAGGCCATCGTGCTGGAGGCGGGCAATTTCGCCCAGCGCTGGCGGAAGATTTGCGACGCCTTTGGCATCGAGGTCGTCCGGCATGAAGTCACCTGGGGCGAGGCGGTCGATCCGGCCGACGTCAAAGCGCTGTTGGAAAAGCATCCGGACGCCGTGGCCGTGTTCGGTACGTTGATGGAGAGTAGCACGGGCGTTGGCCACGACGTGAAGGCGATCGGCGAGGTCGTCCGCGGTTCGAAGGCGCTGTTCGTCGTCGACGCCATCAGCGGCGCCTGCGTCATGGAGTGCCGTACCGACGAATGGGGGATCGACGTCCTGGTCGTCGGGTCGCAGAAGGCGTTGATGCTGCCCCCCGGACTGGCGTTCCTGACGCTCAGCCCCGCGGCGGTGAAGCAGATGGAGCAGGTCAAGCCGCAGGCGTTCTACTTTGACCTCAAGCAGCACCGCAACAAGATTCTCGAAGGGCCGGATACCCCTTGGACCCCCGCCCACACGATGATCGCAGCGCTGGCGGAGAATCTCAAACTGATCCGCGCCGAGGGAATTGAGAAGGTCTGGTCCCGAGCGAAGACGTTAGCCCGGGCAACCCGGGCCGGTTTAGAGGCCATTGGGCTGGAACTCTTCGCCGCGCGCCCTGCGGACGGTCTGACCAGCGTCTATCTACCGACCGACGTCGATGGCGGCGCCTTCCTGAAGCGGCTGGAAGGCCGATTCGGCATCAAGGTCGCCGGCGGCCAGGCCCATTTGAAGGGGAAGATCTTCCGCATCGCCCACATGGGCATCGTCGACGAGCTGGACATCCTCAGCACCTTGGCGGCGATCGAGCTGGTACTCGATGAACTGGGCCGCAGCGTGGAATTCGGGGCCGGCTGCCGCGCCGCGCAACGGGTCTTGGCGGAAGGTCACCCCGCAGCCGTGGGATAGTTGCCGCGTTGGCCACGGCGCCATGTGAACAACGAAGGGAGCCCGCCACTCATTGGCGGGCCCCCGGATGTTGATTTTGCAGGAATTTTCTACGTAATCGGCAATGTCCATTGAAAGTGTGCCGGGGAACGATTAGCTTGCTATTGGATTCCCCAGCGCATGGACGACTCTTTTCTTGGGAATCCAACCACTCGGCTTGGATGTTTACAAGGGTCCTTAGCAAGCGCGCCTTCGTGAGTCAGTAGCTCGTCTCTCCGGGCAGGGATTTCGGCGTTGCCGCAGCCCGACGGCGCAAGGTTCCAGGTTTCATGAAGCAGCGCACCTTGCGAGCGCAAGCGCTTGAACCGCGCGCGCTCTTAGCCGTCGACGTATCCCTGGACGCATTGTCCGGCGAACTTCGCATATTGGGAACGCCCAGCGACGACGTCGTCGAAGTGGCCGACGATCTCTTGTCGATCCACGTCACGGATACGAGCGGCGCCAAGCCCGAGCGGCAGTCGTTTTCGAAGTTGCTGGTACGATCGATCTCGTTCCGTGGAGGCCTGGGGGACGACGAGTTCGTCACCCGCGTGGACTTGCCGGCGTCGCTCTACGGCCAGGAAGGCAACGATACGCTCATCGGGGGACCGGCGGCCGACCTAGTCGTGGGAGGCGATGGCAACGACGTGTTGCGCGGCGGCGCAGGAATGGATCGGCTCATCGGGGGCATAGGCGCCGACCAGTTGTTCGGCGACGACGACGCCGATCGGCTGGAAGGCGAAGACGGCGACGATGTGCTCCGCGGTGGACGCGGTGACGACTATCTCCACGGCGGAACCGGCGGGGATCAGCTGTACGGCGACGAAGGAGACGATTCGCTCACCGGCGCTGAGGACCGCGACTACCTCTACGGCGGACTCGGCAACGACATCCTGCGTGGCGGCGATACGCGGGATATCCTCCGCGGTAACGAGGGAGACGACCAACTCTTTGGCGACTCCGGCAGCGATCTCCTCCGCGGCGACGAAGGCAACGATACGCTGAACGGCGATGTCGGCTCGGATCAGCTTTATGGCGGAGCGGGCGATGACTCGCTCGACGGCGGCACGGGAGACGACACGCTCAATGGAGACGAAGACGACGATCTGCTGATGGGCAGAGAAGGTGACGACATTCTCTCCGGCGGCGCGGGGAATGACGACCTGCGCGGCGATGACGGTCTGAATCAACTCTTTGGCGACGACGGCAACGACCTACTCTCCGGCGGACCCTTGGCTGAGCTACTCCGCGGCGGCGCTGGTAATGACGTACTGCGCGGTTCGGGCGGCGATGACGAAATCTGGGGGGACGCCGGCTTCGACGTGCTCCGCGGCGATGACGGCGACGATGTCCTCAACGGCGGCCTCGATCGAGATGAGCTGTACGGCGAAAATGGCGTCGATCGTCTCGACGGCGGCGCGGGAAATGACACGCTCGACGGCGGTACGGGCGACGACACGCTTAACGGGGATGAGGACGACGATCTTTTGCTTGGCCGAGAGGGCGACGACGTTCTGACTGGCGGCACTGGGCATGATGATTTGCGTGGCGACGACGGAATCAATCAACTCTTCGGCGGCGATGGTAACGACCTGCTCACCGGCGGACCGCTGGAAGACTTGCTGCGCGGCGGCCTAGGCAACGACGTGCTTCGTGGGATGGGCGGCGACGACGAGATTTGGGGCGATGCTGGGTTCGACGTCTTGCGCGGCGACGATGGCGATGATCGACTGTACGGTGGATTAGACCGAGACGAGATTTACGGCGGTCTTGGCCAAGATCTCCTCGACGGCGACAACGGCGACGACTGGCTCGTGGGCGACGACGGCAATGATCAAATCATTGGCCGCGCGGGACGCGATGAGATTTGGGGCGGCGACGGCGCGGATCGGATTTACGGCGGTGACGACGCCGACATGATCAACGGCGGCGAAGGCGCCGACCTGATCCGTGGCGAGACCGGCAATGATGTCATTCTGGGCGGCGGTGGCGGCGACAACATCAACGGCGACGACGGGAACGACGACATCCAAGGGAACGATGGCGACGACGAGTTGATGGGCGGGCGCGGCAACGATGTTGTACGCGGCGGCTGGGGACTCGATCACGTTCGCGGATTGGACGGCGACGATTCCCTCTTCGGAGACCAGGACGCCGACATCCTCGTGGGCGGCCAAGGCGATGATGTGCTCGTCGGCGGCACGTCGCCGGACTTGTTGATTGGCGGTATTGGTGCTGACGTACTGGGCGGCAATGACGGCGGCGATCTGCTCGTCGGCGGCACCACAATCTATGACGACGCGGCGGCCTCCCTGCGGTTGATTCTCAGTAATTGGAATGGCGCCGTCGTGTTCCAGGAGGCGGCCGAACACTTCTTGTCGAACCAGGCCAGTCCGTCGTTGCGGCCATTCGAAACCGTGTTTGATGACGGCGCGGCGGATTGGCTCGAAGGGGACGACGATCGCGATTGGTTCTTTTGGTTCTCGGCCGACACGATGGCCGACCGTCGTCAAGACGAATCGGTCACTGGGGGCGATCTTTCAAGTTCCGCCTGGATCAAGCGTTTGCACTTGGATCTGTTGGGCCGGCAACCCACGAGCGCGGAAGTGAAGCTGAACGAAGAAAGCTGGGAAGCCGGTTTCGACCCCAACGCGATTGTGCTTGGAATCGTGCGCGGTCAGGAATACCGTACGGAACAACTGCGATTCATGTATCGCCAAACATTGGGGCGCGATATCTCCGCGGACGAAATCAACTCAGAATTGATCAAATGGGCCTTGGCCGGCGGTCCGGAGCGCATTTGGGCCGATCTGTTGGGCTCCGCGGAGTTCTTCGCGGCGCATGGCTCGAATGATGCCGAGGCGGTTCAGGCGATGTTCAACGTCGTCTTGCGTCGTACGGCTCCCGACGCCGAATTAGCCGTGTCGCTGGAGAGTCTACCAGGCGGCGCGCGCGCGGAGGTTGCCTACGATCTGCTCACCAGCGACGAGGCCCGCACGACCTGGATCAACAATGCGCATCGCGAATTCCTGCACCGTGCTCCGGACGAAGCGGAATTGGATTATTGGCTCCGCCAATACCGCAAAGGCGTTTCGACCGAGCAGATTCAGTCTCGTCTCTTATCGAGCACAGCGCACCTCAATCAGCCGTACTTCGAAGCCACGGCTTTCGGTGCCACTCCCAATGATGCGTTGGACGATACCGCCGCCATTCAGGCCGCAATTGATCTGGCCGGAATGGCGGGAAGCAGTGTTGTCTACCTCGGCCAGGGCTTGTTCGTGGCCGAGAACCTACGCATCAGCGATTCACACATCAAATTCGTCGGGCCGGGCACGCTCAAGCTTCGAGGCAATTCTTCGGCTGTCGGCGTATTGACAGTAGAAGGTGACTTCAACGTTGTCGCTTACATCAGCATCGACGGTAACAAGCAAAGCGAACACACGGGACGCGCGGAAGGGTTGCGCGTAATCGGCAACGACAATCGCGTTTATCGCGTCACTGCGAAAGACACGCTGTACGATGCCAACAGCAGTCCCGCCGGCATTAATTTTATGATTGGCGGCGCGCGGAATACGCTGATCGAAACCAAATCCTACAATGCCGGTCACTCAAGCTATCGCCAAATCGGCAACGACAATCTTTACCGCGACATCAATGGCATCAACGCCCGAGTGAAGGGCTTCAACGGAATGGGCGACGGGAGCAGTTTCACGGTGGACGGCGGTTACTTCGAGACCAATGCGCCGGACCACGAATTGGGCGTCAACAGTTTCCAGGTTGATCCGGGGCCATCAGGGAAGCGCATCCATCGCGTCGTGTTGAGAAACGTCGTGGCGAAAGGCCCCGAGAATAGCGTGCTGAAGACCACGAACGTGGCCAAGTTCGCGCTGGTCGATGAGATCGTGATCGAAAACAGCAGCTTCACGCATCGCGCCGAGAACATCTACTCGCTCCGCTTCGCCGAAGGAGTCGGCAAGGTCCTGTTGCGCGACGTGTTTCTCAGTCGCGCGATGTACATGGAGCAGGACACGCACGACGGATCCGGGCTCCAAGACCCGCTCGACGAATTGGTGATGCAGCGCGTGACGATCGGCGACGGCGTACATCGTCCGACATTCGCCATGGAGGAAGTCGAAGTCGGCCGGCTGCTGATCGACGATTGCCGCTTTATCGGCTACACCATCGCCGGAATCGATTGGGAGGCGCCCGAGGGAGAATACACGCAGATCGCGGTCACCGGTACGTTGTTCCGCGGCTGGAACGAGACGCGCACGACCTACGACATTTTGCCGAACGACGGCGGCGAATTGGCCAACCCCGCCCGGCGCTATTGGTCCAACGTGAAACGCCGCAACGGCGGCGGCGCCGGTGCAGTGATGATGCCGTAGTCGGCTGATGACCGCTTGCCGTGCGGTCGCCGCTCGGCTTTACTGGCGGCATGAACAACTCTATCCTCGCCGGCTTCGATCTCACCGGCAAAGTCGCCCTCGTTACCGGGGCGAGCAAAGGGATCGGCGCGGCGATCGCGCAGGGACTCGCGGCGTGCGGAGCGCTGGTCGTTGTCAGCAGCCGCAAGCAGGATGCCGTCGATGCGGTCGCGGCCGAGATTCGCGCGCAAGGCGGAAAAGCGGAAGCAATCGCCGCACACGCCGGCGACCCCGCTCAGTTGCGGAGTCTGGTGGACGCCTGCCAGCAGCGTTGCGGCGGCGTGGATATCGTTGTCAACAACGCGGCG